>NZ_JRLB01000091.1 GCF_000764495.1 Nitrincola sp. A-D6 | reverse complement strand
GAATGATGTAGCGGCGTACATGCATTATTACAACCTGGAAAGATTACATACGGCCAACGGTGATCGGTCACCGGTGGACTATGAAAACGAGCTGAGAAAAGTGTCCGGTTTTAGTTGACCAGTACATTCTGCCTACACAGAACTTTTGGAAACCAGCTCGACGCAAAATTTTCTGATCTATTTGGTCGCAATTTTCATCGCCATAGGGCTTACCGCTGCAGTGGGGATGATCCTGGTTGCCAACTCGATCATTCGAAAAGTCCCAAGGGATTCAATTGAAACTGCGGAAGGATTTTCGCCACAGCTTCTTTTCCAACTCATAGGTCTGTATTTCGTTGTTACAGCGCTATCGGAATTTCCTATGGCAACTCTTCGGGCTTTTCAAGGCAATGCTGAATCATTGAAAAATATTATGTATTTTGGCGGATCGTTCGTTCAGTTCTCTATTGGCCTTTTCTTGGTTTTCAAACCAGGATCTTGGCTAGGATGGTTCTGTAAAGCGGAGCGTTCCACCAATGCTGACTAACCAATCGCTCAAGTTCGTTCCCGGCCTGATGGCCGTCCACCGGACGTCCCTGTCGGGCCGCCGCTTAGCTTCGCGTTAGGTATCCTGTAATGGAAACTTCAGAAAGGGCTTTAAACTCTACAATATCAGAACTTTATAAGCTTCAGGGCGCTTTAAATAGAGCCATTGAACGTGAACGATCAAAAAAATGGCAATTAAGCTTGTGGAGTAAATTTGTTCGTTTCAGGGATGGAGGTTGTTGTGTCAACTGCGGGAGTACTCAGCGAGTTCAAGCCCATCATATTGTTCGGAAGGTACTTTACCCTCATGGAGCTTTAGAAACAGGCAATGGTATCTCTCTATGCTGGCCCTGTCACAAACAGATCCACGCAGAGTTCAATCGACGGCCAAACCTATCACTCCCTCTTGGTGCTGAGCAGGGAGATGACCAAGAAGAGTGGTCTTACCTGTTCGGTTTATTAAAAGATGATGCTCAAAAACGTGGGCTGCCAGAAGATGATTTTTATTACCTAAATGACCAAATGATTATTTTCTTCGTCAGAGTTCAGGGTCATGAACAACTTCTCGAATTAGTTGTTGAAGGGTCGATGTCTCGTATTCGATTTGCACATGAAGTATGGAGTATTATGCCTGAATCCTTCTATTCAAATTTTGCATCGGAACTTGTACGGCTAAATCTTCCCACGATAGGTCGATGATAGCACCTAACCAGGCCATTAAATTCGCTCCCTACGGTCGCCGGACGCTCGCAAGCTCGCGCCGTTTATGGCAGCGTTATACACATTGAGAAGAAGGGTGCCAGAGAAATGAATAATCCTAAAGCCGATGCCGCATTATATCTTATTACAGGGCTTCTTCAGCGAATTGAAAACCAAGAGCCTGGAACAATACAAGAAATGATCAACGGAGTAGAAAGTGACAGGGACTCGTTGCCCGAAAATCTAGAAAAACGGGCTCATGTGGAGGCTATATTTGATGAAACACTCAAGTTGCTAGTGCGGGCTAATAATGTATAACCAAGCCAGGCACGGCGACGCCTACTACATTGCGGCTTCGCCTCCATTTCGTAGTCGCGCATGCTGGCGGCGTTATGTGTGCAGGAGTTAATCATGATTCGAGTGGTATATCGTTGGAAGGTTGGAGAAGAGAACTTCGAGAACTTTCAAAAAATCTGGAGCCACACAACGAACAGAATACATGAGACGGTGCCTGGGGCACTGGGGAGCTTCATGCTTCGCAGCGCTGAAGACAATACCGAAGTAATCACAGTGGCAAAATGGGATTCAATGGAGAGCTGGAAAGCATTTTGGGGTTCTGAGAATCCATCAGAAATGGTCGAGATGCGAAAAATAGGCGAGCGAATTTCAGCCATGGCCTATGACGAAATAGGTGATTTTACACGCTGAACAAAGGAAGGTTTTTGCCAATGCTTGACGATCCACATAACCAGGCCAGCCACTGCGACGTCCACTTCATTGCGGCTTTGCCTCATTTCGTAGCCGCGCGTGCTGAGCGGCGTTATGCACAAAGCAGGATCAGTCATGGAATCTAATATTTTGGAAGGCGTGGTAATCGGGGCATCGGGCGGCTCTATAGCGGGAATTACGGTTTACTTAATTCAGTATCTGCACCAAAAAGCCCGTGATTTCCTCGAAATGCGCAGAATAAATGAATGGCTTAAGGAGAACTCCACTGGTGGAAAGTGGCGGTCTACGAGAGCGATTGCCAGTTGGACTAACCTGCCTGAAGACCGGGTGCAGTATTTGTGCAGCAAAGACAAAGAAATTAAGCTTTCTACCGGTGAAAATGAGGGTCTTTGGGGGCACCGCGAATCAGTATATTTGACGGACTGCTAGCAATGCATAACAAAGCCATCAAATTCGTTCCGGCCACAAACCCCATGACCTTCACCGGACTACTTACGCGATGCTTCGGCAGCCGTTTATGGCGGCGTTATGCACTACAACCATGAATGATGTGAAGTTTAAATTTGATACACCAGAACACGGCTGGATGGACATCAGTGTTGGTGATGGTGAGCGCGAAGAATCGCTGGTGATATCTGATGTGCCATGTAATTCAGTCTATAAATTGGCCTACATCCTTCTTGCTTTACAGTCAGGCTCCAAGTCTGAAGAAGTTGAATTTTCGCTAGAGCCTGACTATGCACTCTGGAAATTCAGAGCTAATGATAACGAACTTGAGATACATGTATTTCCCAGCTCTAGCCGAAACAACCCAATCGTATTCAAAGGACAGCGGACGAAAGTGATTCATCGGCTGTATAAAGCCTTAAGAGACCTTGAGACTTTGTCTTGCTGGAAAGAGCCAGATGCTACAAGTATTATCTGGTCTTGGGAATTTCCGTATCAAGAACTCAATCAGTTCAGGGCGAGGGCCAAAAGTGCATAACAAAGCCAAGCACGAACGCCAGCACAGCTGGCTGGACCTCCATTTCGCGGCTTCGCCGCTACATTGCAGCCCGTGTTGGCGGCGTTATGCGTTTCTGCGACGCAATCTGTCGCCTAGATAGCGCAAGCTGAAAGAATAACGAGTAAAAGGAAAAAATATGCCAAATTTTGATCAAGACTTTGAAGCTACTCGCCTTGCTATGCTTGCCAGGCAATACCCTGAGATTGTGAAAGCAAACGGTGAAGTGGTTTTCTGTGCGGAAGATAATGAAGATCGCTTGAGCGGTACTCGTTGGAAGGTTGAAGGCGACATTTTTGAGCAGGCTAATGAGTCAGGATTCAAAGTACACCTGATTGAATTGCTTGATAATTTTATAGAGTATCGAGGTAAGTGTGCTGAGCTTCCCAAGAAAGAGGGCGTAGTTCGATTTAGTAATGGCCAAATTAATATCGATTGGCTGCCTGATGGCTCTACGGAGCTTTCTTAATGGATGCATTATTTAATGATTACGCAACGATATTGAGTGATCTTAAGATTAGCTCGTTCAACCTTGAAGAGGACAAATACTCTGGTGTGTTTTTACCGGTTCCATTTGATGAGTACTGGAGTTCAAGTCTAAAAATCATGTTAGTTGGTCGGGAAACAGCGGGTTGGAATACTGATAACAACAAGAATAAAATAAATCGAGTGGCCGATTTTGTCGAAAAAGATAAAGTTTTTGAACTTTTGAGTGAAGCAACTGGGCGTTACAAAAAACATCTTTCGGTGTGCAAGGACGGAAAAGTCATTACAAAAACTCGAAGTCGTTTTAAGCAGTACTTTTTTCGGCTGGCGAAGGAGCTTGACGTTAACCCTAAGTCCATTGTTTATGGGAATATGTTTTCGTGGGACTACAATAAGAAAAGCCCTAGAACACGTCCGAAAAATGAGCTTGAAGAAATAACATCAATATCTAAAGAGCTTCTTGCAATACAGATAAAGCACTTTCAGCCTGATGTAGTGATTTTTGCGGCAGGCTTTGTTGGAATTGATCCTATAATAAAACAATTGTTCAATGAAAAGTTTTCGGGCTATCAAAATAAAGAGGTGATTTCTGGTAAATACTGGGAGTTTGAGGCAGGTAATGCTACATGCTTCAGAATTGCCCATCCGAGAGCAACGCATGGACATGGTGAGTTTCGCGACAAGGTGATTCAGAGGATTAAAGCTCGTGCGGCGGGCTAACAATTCGCATAACAAAGCATTGCAGCGGACAAGCCGCTGAATGCGGCGTTAGCGGTATCAACACATGATTCCATTCGGGCTCAGTAAAGAACAATTTCAAGCACGGTACCGTCGCTGCTTAGAACGTGCATCTCGACACCTGATTGACGAAATAAGAAAACTTTTGTCTATCGCCGTTCCAAACTCTGTAAAAGATGCAGAGGTTCAAATATTCCTTGGCGAAGATGGTCTTGATACCCCAACGGCGTGGATTTACTACCGTGGCGAAAATAACAAAGTAGATCACAGCGACCCATCTATTTTCCCAGGCAGAGCTATGGAACTCTCGATTGGCTTAGAAAATATGAAGTCATTCGACGAAAAGTATTTCTCTGACGAAGAATTTAACGGCCTCGCCTTAGCAGCCAACACTACAAAATATTGGTTTGCTGAGTGCTGGTGGAAAGCAGGAGGTTGGAGTTACGCTGTGCCAGCGAAAGTATGGATACATGATGGATTCGGTGACGGCAAAGCAGTTGAACTCTCGGAGAACCGCTAACAACTGGTTCAAATCGTTCGCTTCGCTAACTGGGACGGGCTAAAGCCCGCCCCTTAACCAAACGTTAGAAGCCATTAAGGGTTCAATAATGCATAGCGCTTTAAAAAATTGGTATATAAACACGATTGTTATATGGGTGGTAATATCCGCAACAGCTCTTATGTCGAAAAATATCTATTTATTATCAGCTACTATCGCCTACACAGGAGCGTTGCCTTTTATTTATATTGTGATCTGGATGTCTATTTCACCCACAGGCAAGAAAATAAGAGCATCGCTTAAGATATTTCACTGGGCCGTCACGCTCTCTATCTCGGCATTTCTATATGGAATATATGCAGAATTCTGGGCAGCCACAACAATAAACAACATATTCAAGGTGGACCCAGGCCTATTCCCAATAACACTTTCACTTATATCATTTTTATTTGCGCCAATCAGCATAATTTATCGTGAAGATATGCTTGGGGCGACTCAAGCAATCACTATTTTTGTCGCAATGTGCCTAGTAAACATAATCCCTCTTGCACTAATTGCAAATATTTCATTTAAAAAGATACTAAAATTTTCCAGCGTGCTATTTGGGTCAGTGTGTTCCTGATGTCTTTCTTCTTGTCTATGGCATTTAATCTTACGAAACGGATAGAAAGCATAACTGCCGAAATCGCGCTAGCAACAGACTTTAATAAAAATCATCTATGTGAAAATGCGTGGGCTAAAGAGGCGGAGTCTTTGATATTTTTAGGTGGCCAAAACGTGCTTGTTTATTATCCATCCAACCCACAAGGCAAAAAGTTCGTCAGGGAAACATGCGATTTCAAAAAAAGCTTCTAACAAGCGGTTCAAATCGCTCGCTCCGCTCGCTGGGACGGGCTAAAGCCCGCCCCTTAACCAAACGTTAGCCAATCGCGTTCCGCTTAATGGTTTTTTGCACCGCGTACATCCGCAACATCGCTCCATTTCTTACGGGTTTACAGGTCATCGAAATTTGCGTTTACTGAACGTCCGTCGCCACTATCGGGGCACGTTTAAATTGCGGCTCGTCAACAACATCGAAACATTGAATTTATTGCGTTTCGCTAGGTTCATCGCGCAACGCGTTACAAGCAGGAAAGCGGTGCTTTAAATTATGCACACATCCGAGCGTCTAACAAATGGTTCAAATCGCTCGCTGCGCTCACTGGGACGGGCTAAAGTCCGCCCCTTAACCAAACGTTAGCCTCTAGTCGTTCAAAGGAGAAATATTATGTTACTAAAACTGAATTATCTACTGTGTGGTATGGTTTTTACTGCTTCAGCTTTTTGTAATGCGAATGACGACATTACTATATTCGAACACTCTAGCTCGGACCTAAAAGGAAATACAGCCGAAGTACAAGAATCCAATAATTACTTCATGCCCGAAGCCGTAAATACAGTCCCTATTGTTTCAGGGTTGAAAACATCAAAGCTATTTAGAATCGGCGCTGCTAGGTCCCATATAGTGAAGGACGGTGATTTAGTTAGCATTGGAGAAACCCCTTTGATTATTAACAATGGTAATGCGTTAATTGAGGGATCTAATATATCTGTCCAGCGAAGTGCGTATCTTAAAGGTTGGATGAGTTCTGGCTACAGTGAATTTAAAGAAAATGAGGTTGTAATTGAGGGATTAATATCCATGAAAGGCAACTACGGGATAAACTTAATTACAGATTTGGAGAAAGAGAGACATACAAGAATATGCATTAAAAATATTAAACCCAATTGGAACAATAATCAGGACTGGGATTTTTATGTATATGCTGATGGGGTAAAGATAGAATATAGTATTCACAACAATTCTTGTGTTGACGTAGAGGCTAAGCAAGTTGCCATTTTGCTTAAGTCATGGCCTCCAGTAGGGGCTTTTGAAATAATTGGGCAGTATCAGGTATTTTTTTAGGCATGGCTAACAAAAAGCTGCATCTGACAATTTTTGCTACGCTCAATTATGTATGTCGCGTAGCTCCATTTTACACAATTGCTCTCCGCAAAAATCGCAGGTGAGCTTGGCGTTATGTCTTCAGAGTAATCATATGATCGTAGAGCACTTCATAAAGCCTGGGAAACTTGTCGAGTATTTCGACTCGAAAGTAAGGGAAAGTCTCGATGAGAAACGCCTGTACAGTATCGAAGGATATGGTTGGCTAAACGCCGACGATACAGACCCGGACTACGACGGCTACGCTAAATGGCATACTGAGCCAAGGGTCGAATACGATTTCGATGCCTTTTTCAATAGAAAGCCTTTTACTGTTAAGCCTGAAAACATCGATATAGAAATGGTGTCGATTGGGCACGACTTCATGGAAGTTATGAAAGCCGCGTGGCTGATGTTAGGCCAAGCAATCTTTTTTCAAGAACACTCCAAGGAGAAGGTTGATCTTGAGTTTACATATGTGTCACTGAACCTAATCTCTGCAATAGTTCAGTTGAATCTCGCCTCTGACAGAATCAGAGATCTCTTCTTTATAGCCGTGACCGGGAAGGGCCCGGGGCGTTCTGATGTTAATTTCTCAAAGATCGCTAAAGATGCATCGAAGAAGGCAGGTAGTGATCAAGATTTGGCAGTCTTAACTCAGGGAATTGCAGAGTTATCTGAAAGGATTTTTCCCAATAGACGCTTAAGAAACGACTTGGTTCATGAGCTTGCATCCAATAACGCGATATTTCAACGGCAATTGTTGCGAGAGCAGCAAGAGTTTCACCAAACCGTGTCTGAGCACGCCAAGTGTAATAGCGAGAAGAAGTTTCAATATTTGGAAAATAACCTTGAAAAAACCATAAATTGCTATCGTGACCTGATCGAGGTGGGAAATTTGGTGTTCAAGTATGAGTACTTGGTGCGAGTAAGGACATAACACACCGGTAAAGAGCGACAAAAGTATGTCGTCATGTCTTTTGCAAAATGCGCAAAAGCCACGCCAACATACTTTCGCGCCTTACCAGGGGCGTTATGGTTGCAAGACATCGTGAATGTTTGCTTCGGAAAATACGTGCAACATTCACTACTTTTGAGCATTGTGCCAAGTATCAATACTCGGCAGTTCTGTTCCGATGCTGCTAGAAAGTAAGTCACAAAACGCACTTCGTATTGTGGGTTGCCAGTAAGAGGGGTTACTGCCAATAACGGCAATCGTATTTATATCAGGGTGCCAGGGGCTGGCCATGCAAATTACCGTTTCATCGTGCCACTCCAGCATCCATAACCAGTCGCAGCACGTCGCCGCCGTTGGCGGCTGGGGACGTCCACTACATGGCCGCCCGTGTGCTTAGGCGTTAGCATCATGAACACACTGCACCAGGTGCCAGAACAAACCGCGAATTTTCATCGCGGTGTGTTCATCGTTGACAACGCCGGTCAGTTCGATCATCGCGGCATGGTTTTGCACGCAGCCTGCGACTTGGAGAACGAGTTCAAAAAGTGTTAGCTCGAATTCCTGCGCACGCAGAACAAGAGCCTGGCGATGGGTCGAGCAAGGAAAGAGCTCTTCTCGGAAAACGGTCTAGTTGGTTCCTTATCCAAGATGGCTAGACTTGGGTACCACCTAGGCCTTATCTCCGCCGATGTAGAGCATGACCTCCGAGTAGTTGTAGGTCTTTGAAATTCTTATGCACATGGAAGCGATCGAGATCAGTTCTATCGAGACCCAGAAGCCTCTCGTCGTGTCCGCAGCCTTAGACTTTATATAAACAGCGTGCGGGTCTTCGAAGGTTTTGACGACCAAGGGGTGTTTCTTGCCTGCTGCCATCACCTAAAGAATTTGCTTCGCGCGAGGACTGAATTGCTGGCGGAAATCAATAATGCTGGCTAACAAAGCATTGCAGCGGACAAGCCGCTGAATGCGGCGTTAGATCTAATAACCTTCCAGTATTAAAGAGTAGCAGGCATGAGTGGAATCACGATAAACGACGAATACATAAACGAGTTACGTGAGCAGTTCAAAAAATGGGCTGATTTTTTAAATATGGGCTTTGGGCTCGTATCATTTACTCTTGCGCTTACTTGTCTCGGTACGAAAACTCCGGTGCTGAACGCGTGGTTTTCACTTATTGTGGTAGCATTCATCCGATACAAGGGGAGTCACATTTTCCCCTCGGAGATCATTCGCTTGCGAAAGGCTGCGAAGCTTGACCAAAATGCACGAATTGTTCTTAACGGTTTAAGCAAGGAGTTTCTGAGTGTCAAAGCGATGATCCTCGGCTACCCGGTTTTTCTCATTGGCTATGTGCTTCTCTGCATTATCGCAGTATCTCCATTGCTGATACCGATCATGCCAGCCCTGGAATCATACGTTGGATTCTAACAAAGCCAGGCAAAGCGACGGCCTTTTCGTTGCGGCTTCGCCTTCACTACAAAGCCGTGCGTGCTGGCGGCATTATGGTCGCATGGCTTCCTGAAGTTTGCTTCGGAAAGAATGTGCAATATTCACTACTTTTTGAGCGTAGCGCCAAGCATCAATACTCGGCAGTTCCGTTCCGGTGCTGCTAGCAAGTAAGTCACAAAACGCACTTTGCATTGTGGGTTGCCAGTAAGATGGGTTACTGCCAATATCGGCAGCAGTATTTTTTTCAGGGTGCCAAGGGCTGGCCATGCAAATTACCGCTTCATCGTGCCACTCCAGCATCCATAACCAGTCGCAGCACTTCGCCGCCGTTGGCGGCGGGGGGACGTCCACTACGTGGCCGCCCGTGTGCTCGGGCGTTATGGCTGCAAGGCATCGTTAACGTTTGCTTCGGAAAGTACGTGCAACCTTCACTACTTTTGAGCATTGTGCCAAGTATCAATACTCGGCAGCTCCGTTTCGGTGCTGCTAGCAAGTAAGCCACAAAACGCACTTCGCATTGTGGGTTGCCAGTAAGAGGGGGTTGCTGCCAATATCGGCAGCCGTATGTTTATCTGGGTGGCAGGGGGGAGGCTATGCAAATTACCGTTTCATCGTGCCATTCCAGCATCCATAACCAGTCGCAGCACGTCGCCGCCGTTGGCGGCTGGGACGTCCACTACGTGGCCGCCCGTGTGCTTAGGCGTTAGCGGTATCAACACATGATTCCATTTGGCCTCAGTAAAGAACAATTTCAAGCACGCTACCGTCGCTGCTTAGAACGTACGTCTCAACACCTTATTGACGAACTAAGAGAACTTTTTTCTATTTCCGTTCCAAACTCTGTGAAAGATGCAGAGGTTCAAATATTTCTTGGTGAAGATGGTCTTGATATCCCAACGGCGTGGATCTACTACCGTGGAGAAAATAACAAAGTAGACCACAGCGACCCATCCATTTTCCAGGCAGGGCCATGGAGCTTTCGGTTGGCTTAGAAAATATGGAGCCATTCGACGAAAGGTATTTCTCTGACGAAGAATTTAACGGCCTCACCTTGGCAGCCAACACTATAAAATATTGGTTTGCTGAGTGCTGGTGGAAAGCTGGAGGTTGGAGTTACGCTGTTCCAGCGAAAGTATGGGTACATGATGGGTTCGGTGATGGCAAAGCAGTGGAACTCTCGGAGAACCGCTAACAACTGGTTCAAATCGTTCGCTTCGCTCACTGGGACGGGCTAAAGCCCGCCCCTTAACCAAACGTTAGGCCTCTCCCATGACTATTTCCGCAAATGTTCGTCGGTTCTTGGAGCTTCAACAGAAAAGTGTCCTTGAAGACTTTCGAGATCGAATGGGTACGTGCTTAATCGCTACTACACGCGAACGTTTGCAGAGACACTCGACGGAATACAACTGGTCCATTGAAGGAATCGGTCGCATTAGCCCGATTTCGGCTTTGGTTGTTACGAAGGAAAATCTGGAACCTGAACTGTGGGTTCGAAATGGCTATAGAGGCTATCGACAGGCATTTCGACGCTTCCTAAACAAGTACTACGAAATTGAACCGACATCACTATCAGCCGATTGGCAAGTTGATCATCTGCACCCGTCATCAAGGTTCACGAGGGAACACACTACCTATTTCATCCGCCTCGCGCTCGTCACGAGGCGCATAAATTCTTCCTACGGAGCGGGCTTTGAGCGCCTTCTGTACGAATGTGAGCGTCAAAGAGACCTGAATGGTGGAATTCACATGGATTGGATGGCATTTCTAAAAATTAGGGGCGTTCCTCTTCCAAGCAAAACTGCGGGGCTTACGTCCTGGCAGCTTTGGGCGTGGAATTTTGCGAAATCAATCGCCAGCGAAGGATTCGACACAGTATTTACCTATGTCGAATTGACCACAATATTGAATCTGGCATATACCGATACTTGGCGGTCGTTCCCACTTCATCAATCCTTTAAGGCCGAGGCACAGTCCTTTGACTCTTATGCTTGCATCCCTCAACTGTCCGAGGCCTAACCCGGCGCTCAACCTCGCTCCTTTCAGTCGCTGGACGCTGCGCGATAAAGCCGCGCAGCGCCGGTTAGCTCTACGTTATATTTTGGAGATTATGAGACAATGATTGACGCTATCCAGTACAAGGATATTGCTGACTCCGTGAATAAAAAACTCAATGCAGCCCCAAAGCGGGTGGTTGTTTTTGACGGAGTCAGCCCTGCATCGTCACAGGCGATGGCAGACATAAATTCAAAGATCAAAAAACGCTGCCTTGTTGCAGTTCTTTTTTGTAACCCGAATACCAATTTTTGTAAGACTGAAATACTAGGTTCCCTTAGTTATTTTCATCACCGTTCAAAAGAGCATATAGACATATTTTGTTGTGGGTATGGAGCCTATTGGCCTAAGCATAAATATCCTGATCTTCAGGCTGTTACGAAAATTGACGGTGTAGGCTGGAGCTACAGTGACAATTCCTTCGTGTCTGCAGTAGAAGCTTTTGAAGCAAAAACCAACTGGCAGTACAGTGGGGAAAACGAGCTTTTGCTCTTAGACGTAACGCCATCTGATAATCTAGAAGAGTTAAATATACACACTGCACTGGTCTGCAATCTGGAAAAAATGAAAAAAGATGAAGCCTTCAGTTCGGTTCGGTCTCTGATGGAAAGTATCATCCGGTATGCTGCAAGCAATGACAATGCAGATGCATGGTCGTTTAGTGATAAAAAGGGTAGCGATGTTGCGCAATCTTTTCTAAAAGAAGCTCTATTAAGTGTTTTGCCTAAGTCATTGCGTGACGCGTACAGACAGGCTGAAAACTATGCAGTCAGGCAAATATAACAATCGCAGGCAAAGCGACGGCTTTTTCGTTGCGGCTTCGCCTCCACTACAAAGCCGCGCGTGCTGCGGGCGTTAGGCTAAAAAGAGGCCATGGCAATGCTCAAACAAGTAGGCGGAGTTGAGATACAACTCAGGCACAGGGCTACGTGCCATTGTGGCATGGTGCAACTTGAGCTCGACCTGCCTGATGGTCTTGTGGATCCGAAAAGGTGTAATTGTTCCATTTGCGCGCGCAAAGGCGCAGTTATGGCCTATGTGCCATTGAGTGGTCTACGTGTCGTTAAAGGCGCGGAGCAACTCAAGCTCTATCAGTTTCATTCAAAAGTCGCAAAGCACTATTTTTGTTCGAACTGTGGTATTTACACCCACCACCAAACACGCTCTAATCCAAATGTTTATGGGTTTAATGTTGGGTGTTTGGCGGGCGTAAACCCCCATGATATCGATAATGTTCCGGTCAGTGACGGTATAAACCATGAATCGGATCTGTAGCATATAGCCTAACCAAGTGTTGCAGTTCGTTCCGGGCCGAATGGCCCTCCACCGGACAGCCTTGTCACCGCTTCGCTCTGCCAAGTCTGCCGCTGAACAACGGCGTTACATTCCCAGCCTCACGTGGTATGAAGTTAATGGCAAAAATCTCTGAATTCGATCAAAACGGTAATGAGCATTTAATTGATGGGCTAATTCTATGCAAGAGCTATCCCCAGCTAGTTGATAAAAATATTTTACAGCCGGGAGATGTTCTCTTTTGTTGTCAGAGCCCACCTAATGAAATTAAGGGAAAAGTAAAAACAAAAGCGATTCAAAAGTTCACCAAAGGTATATATGTCCATTGCGGATTATATATTGGGAATGACCTAGTCGCAGATTCTGCCGGTGGTGCCGTCAGGCATATAGATATCGATGAATTTATTGGTTCCTACACATATATAGTGATTTCAAGGTGCCAATACCTCAATGAAGATCGTATTGCCGAGATGGTGTCATATACTTACGAATGTAAAGACAAGAGCATAAAGTATGATTTGAGTGGAGCTCTAGCTTTACCAAAGCTTAGGAAAGAACATCGAAAATATATTCATGGTGGTGATAAGAAACCGAATTATGATAAGGCAAGTGAGGAGAGAGTATTCTGCTCAGAATTTGTCTTAAACTGCTTCAAAGCCTCGGGATATATCCCTTGGGATCATGAATTTTACGTTTCACACGCTTTTTCCCCCACTGATCTAGCACATGATGAGCTATTGCGCTTTGAAGGCTATCTATCAAAGGGTGGTATAAGCTCAATTCATCCAGATGATTCATTTAGAAAGTGAATGTAACAAGTCAATAAACTACGCGCCTACGGCGCCGGACGCAGCAAAGCTGCGCCGGTTATTGAGGCGTTATATTTTTGTGGAGGCTTAGATGAACGCTGAGATGTCTTTAAAAGCAGCTATTGAAACAGGCGAGGTTCTTAAAGTTCGATATCACGGGGGAAGCCAACCCGGCACTCTTCGCGAGATTGCCCCAATTTCTGTTAATGACGGCAAGGTAAGAGCTCGATGCTACTCGTCCGATGCTGTCAAAACTTTCGCTATAAGCAAAGTTGAGATCGTTGGTTTTGCGAAAAAGGGGGATGAATGGCAGAAAGGGAAAGAGCAGAAATCTGAATATGTGAGCTTGTCTTATTTTTTCGAAGAAAAAGCCAATTTATTCGATGAGCTTGGTTGGCATGTGGAATCGGAGCTATCTGGTGACCATGAATTTCTGAGTCTGCATGCTTGCTTCAAGAATGGAAATCCAAAGAAAGGTGCTGAAGTTGAGTTGTCATACGAAAAATACGCATATGAAATGGTCGTGGATTGTACTGGTCAACTAAAACCGGACACTTTTCTCAGCTCGTTTTCATAGTCCACCGGTGACCGATCACCGTTGGCCGTATGTAATCTTTCCAGGTTGTAATAATGCATGTACGCCGCTACATCATTCCTCATATGCGCTCGTGTGGGCTGTGGTATTTTTAGCAGCCAGTCATGCTTCAGGCTTCCAAAGAAGCGTTCTACAACGGCATTATCCCAACAGGCACCCACGTCTCCCATGCTGGCCCGCATGTTGTAATCAGCCAGCAATTTACGATACCGACGACTCGTGTACTGAGAGCCTCGGTCGCTGTGGA
>NZ_JRLB01000090.1 GCF_000764495.1 Nitrincola sp. A-D6 | reverse complement strand
CGCCGTTACCGCGCTCAGCTCCAACCCAGATGCCCGTGCCCGGTGTTGTAAAACACACTTGGCAAACGTCCACGTCCGACTTTTGGCATCATGTTTGGCATCATCGGCCGCAGGCCAGCCCAGGGTACTACGCTGCTGGTACTGACATCTGGGAAACATTGATTGACCCAGTCAACCAGCGGTTTGATACGGTCTGCGCGGATATCCTTGTTGTAGCCATTAAACTCCGCAGTACCAGCCACTCGCAGACGATCTTCTCCAAGCCGACTGGTCACCAGTTTGGTTTCATCATCCAGCAGACTGATCTGGGGTGCAGCGTCCTGACTGACCTTATCTTTCAGATTAACGGTAATAGAGTAGCCTTTGACCGGATAGATGTTAACCCGGTCACCCAGTGCGGCCGCAATTTTACGGCTGGCCACACCCGCAGACACCACCAGCGCATCAAACTGATGGCGCTGGATCTGCCCCGCTTCATTAACCATCACAGTCACACCCTGGGCATCGGCCTTAACGTCACACACATCCTGATTGTAGCGACACACCACACCCATACGCTCACAGGCCAGGGCCAGCCCCTGAGTGTACTTATGGATATCACCGGTAAAGTCACTCGGGGTGACAAAACCACCGTAGTAATTCCCTTTCAGGGTAGGCTCTAAAGCCTGAATTTCACGGGATGACAGCGGCTCACGAACAAGACCACCCTGAGCCAGCAACTTAGATACCTTCAGTGCATGTTCATAGCCACCTTTATCACGATAAATATGCAGTATGCCTTTTTGCTGCAGATCAAAATCAATATTTTCATCCGCTGCCCAGCTGAGTAACAATTCACGCGCCGCTATAGCCAATCGAGCAGTCTCTGTGGTGTTGCGTTCGTATTCGGGAATGGCGGCCATAAATTCGGCAAACCAGGAGAATTTGTGCCAGGAGGGCTTGGGGTTGACCAGCAGGGGGGCATCTTTTTTCAGCATCCACTTCATGCCTTTGAAAATGGTTGCCCAGTAGGTCCAGACCTCGGCATTGGAGGCGGACAGCTGCCCGCCATTGGCAAAGGAGGTTTCCATAGCGGCATAGCGCTGTTTTTCGAACAGGGTAACCTGATAGCCACGTTTGGCCAGGGCATAAGCTGAGGTGACGCCGGTAATACCGCCGCCTATGACTGCAATTGATTTCATCGCGAACAACTCCGAAGCAGAATAGGGTTAGACAGGTGCACTATGCATCTGCCACCCCCTCCGTCGCTGTACCTGAGAGATTCACGCCAGAATAGCGCTTGCTCCTTCGGTGTGCCGCTGCAAGCGACAACTCTTCGGAGTTTATTGATCGATACCGGTCCATTTGCCTGAGAGTTTCCGGGGCGGTTGCTCCTTCGGCGTCGCTGCACCTATCAACAAGGCCAGCGATCTCTCCCGATATCGTTCTTAAACGTGTCGTCAGTTTAACACCACTGCGGCGGCGCATCCATGCGCCTTCGGTATAAAATCAGCCCAGCCAGATCTGCTGTGCATTGACGAACTCACGAATCCCCTGGGGACCCAGCTCACGACCCAATCCTGAAGCTTTAATCCCGCCACTGGGTAAGCGTGGATCGGTTTTGACTATGCCATTCACAGCCACTTGCCCTACTTCCAATCGCCGTGCCAGTTGTTCACCACGGCTACGCTCCGTCCAGATACCTGCCGCCAGACCATAACGACTGTCGTTGGCGATGGCAATGGCTTCGTCGGCATCAGCCGCTTTCATCACCACTGCAACCGGACCGAAAGTTTCTTCTACAGCAGCGGTCATGCCGGGCTTAACATCAGCCAAGAGGGTAACCGGATAGAAATAGCCGGCTCCTTCAGGCACTTCGCCACCCAGCAGACAACGGGCTCCAGCGGCCAGGGTTTCAGCCACCTGACGGTGCAGGTTCTGGCGCAGATCATCGCGTGCCATAGGACCTACATCGGTGCTTTCTTCAGCCGGATCACCCAGTTTCAAGCGTGCAAGACGCTCCTCCAGCATCGCCAGCAGTTGATCATGGACAGAGGCTTCGACGATGATCCGTTTGGCCGCGATACAGGATTGACCCGCATTGATGATCCGCGACAATGTAATGGTATCAGCAGCTTTTTCCAGATCGGCATCAGCCAGCACGATACAGGCATCAGAACCACCCAGCTCCAATACCACCGGCTTGATTTCTGAACCGGTGATAGCAGCAACAGCACTACCGGCTTTTTCAGACCCGGTCAGGGATACAGCCTGCACACGTGGATCACGGATCACCCGCTCTATCGCGGCATTATCCATAGGCATATTCTGCATAATTCCAGCCGGCGCACCCACCTGGTCAAACAGGTCGGCAATCGCCTGAGCACTGGCCGGTACATGCAAGTCATGCTTCATCAGGCAGGTGTTACCGGCCATCAGCGCTGGGGCACAGAAACGAAATGCCAGCCAGAAAGGTGCATTCCAGGGCAAAATACCCAGCACGGTCCCCAACGGCAGATACTGCACATAGCTGTGACTGGCATCAGATTCCAGCGTTAGGCTACTCAGATAGGCTTCAGCCTGCTCAGCATAGTGTTCAGCACACCAGGCCGCCTTGAGCACCTCTCCCCGAGCTTCCTTGATCGGCTTACCCATTTCCAGCGTCATTAGTGGTGCCAGCGTTTCCACTTCCTCGCGCATTTTTGCCGCTACGGCTTTAAGTACCTCGGCACGCTGGGCATAAGAAGTGTGTTTCCAGCTGTTATAGGCTTCTCTGGCACGTACCAGAGCCGCTTCTTGTGCCGCCGTATCCAGCACAGGTGAGTCCTGCAGTTTTTCGCCGGTTGCAGGATTAATTACGGGCACTGTCATCAAGCACTCTCCTTTTTCGAATTACTGAGTTTTTCAGCTGTTTTTATATTGGCCTGAGCCGAGGCTACCTGCATATCAGTGGGAGCAGACAAGTCTTTCTCTTCTTTCTGGGTATCTTTGTCAGGCTTGGCTTTGCTTGCGCCTTTCGCTGCATATTCAGGCTTGACAACGAAGTCTTCCGGCAGGGTAAAAAAGGATTCGCAACCATTGGCAGTGATATGCAAGGTATCGGAAATACCTACGGTTTTATCGCCATCTACACCCCACATCCAGGGGATAATATGGAAAGTCATACCCTCGCGCAGCACACTGGAATCACCCTGCTTGAGACTGATGATATAACCTTCATCCCAACTTGGTGGGAAGGCAATACCGATAGAATAGCCGGAGCGGGTAATCAAGCGGCCACCGACATCATTGCTGGTAATGATGGCACGCACCAGATTATCTGCATCAGATACGGTCAAACCGGGACGCAAAACTTCCTTCAGTTTATGCAGTGCCAGTTTCATGGTTTCCTGGGCTTTGTAAAATGAATCACTCATCTCACCCAGCACCACCGTGCGCATCATCGCGGTGTGGTAACGACGGTAGCAGCCACCCACTTCAAGAAACACATGCTCGCCTGCTTCGATCTTGCGCCCTTCCCAGGTAGCATGACCAATCATACTGCGCGGTCCGGAGGTCACATAGGGCATGACCGCCGGAAACTCACCACCAGCACAAAACATCGCATGGCTGATCGCCGCCGCCACTTCATTTTCGGTCACGCCGGTGGCACAAGCCTCATAACCCGCCTGCATCCCTGCTTCAGTAGCCAGCGCCGCCTTGCGCATCACCTTTATCTCATGCTTGGATTTGGTGATACGCCCTTCCTCAACAATACCGAAGCAGTCCAGCAGGCGCCCGTTGGTGAAGGTGGTATGAATGGCATCCTGATGGTAGGCCGGGAAGAAATAACTGTTACGTTCATAACCGATATTCTTGCCGCTCAAACCAAATTCCTTGAGTGCCTCAACCAACATCTGGATCGCATCCCCGGTATCTGGGTAGGGGCGGGTAACCTCCACCCAGGTGCGGGCGTGGATATTAGATTCCTCCAGCACCCGGGTAATCATGAAGGGGTCGCCTTCCAGCGGCACTACCAGTGCCTGAAAGAAGGAGTAACCGGTGGTCTGATAGTCTGTCAGATACATGATATTTTCGGGATCACTGATCACCACAGCATCCAACAAACGCCCCTGCATCCGCTGTCTTAGCTCGTTGATACGCCGTTCGTACTCTTCGAACGGAAAGGTCATATCATCGCGTTTTTTCATTAAGCCCCCTTGGCTGCCTCGACGGCTGCAGCAAAGATTTCCAGCCCCTGAGTCAGATCTTCATCCGGTATGGTCAGCGGTGGAATCATTTTGATCACCATGCCACCCGTACCACAACCACCGAGCAGCAGCCCACGGTTAAAGCACTCGCTGACGATCGCTTTAGACAGCGCACTGTCGCCTATATCGATAGCTTGCATCATGCCTTTACCACGCACCTGCCAGGCACCCTGACTGGTTGCGGCAATAGCATTCAGAGCGGCGGCCATCTGCTCACCCTTGCGCTTAACCTCAGTCATGAGCTTGTCGTCATGGAAATAGGACATGGCCACTTTACCTGCCACGAAAGAGAAACCCTGACCACGGAAGGTGCCGGTGTGCTCACCTGGAGACCAGTGTTTGTCATGCTCAGGCTTGACCAGATTCATCGCCAGCGGCGTACCAAAACCACCGATGCCTTTTGCCAGGGTAACGATATCCGGGTCCAGCCCCATGCCATCAAAGCTGAAGTAACTACCGGTACGGCCACAGCCCGCCTGAATATCATCCAACACAAACAGTGCACCCAGATCGTGAGCCAGCTTCTGTACCGCCAGCAACCACTCTTTACTGGCCACATGCACACCACCCTCAGCCTGAATCGGCTCAATCACGAAGGCCGCGGGCGGCTCTAAACCACTGGAACTGTCGGCATACTGCGCACGAAGGCGATCCACAGAAGCCGTACCACAGCCCATTTCACAGCCACGACAAGGGGTTTCACAACCAAACGGCATACGTACTACATGTTCTAAAGGCACGCCAGCCGCATTACGGAAGTAACTGTTCGCCGTCAGCGCCAGCGACCCCAGAGTCATACCGTGGAAACCATGCGTACAGGCAACAACGGTTTTACGCCCGGTAACCCGGCGAGCCAGTTTCAGCGCCGCTTCAACCGCGTTGGTACCGGTAGGTCCCATAAACTGCATTTTGTGGTTCATCCCGCGCGGGATCAGTACGGTTTCAGCAAAGGCGGTGAGAAAATCACGCTTGACCGTCGTGCTGGTATCCAGACTGTGCGCGACCCCATCAGCCTCAATAAACTCAATCAGCGCTTTTTTCATCAAGGGGTTGTTATGCCCGAAATTAAGCACCCCGGCACCGGCGAAAAAATCAATATAGGATTTACCTGCTTCGTCGACCTGTCGGGCGTTTGAAGCAGATTTGAACACAGTTGGATAAATACGGCTGTAGCCGCGGATCTCTGATTCCCATTTCTCGAATACCTGCATGGAAATCCTCCTTCATCATGACAAGGGTTTGAACCCGTTATAGATTCTGCCTGGTATTAATTATTGCTCTAACCAGACAGCATTTTGGTTAGGCCACTGACAATTCAGCAGCCCGGACTAGCAGCAACCGGGACGAATCCTGGGGTTGCTATCAGGATCAGGTCTGCTCCGGAACCGGAGCGCCTGCAAGTCTTGCAAATACCCTTGTAACTCTGGATATCAACGCATCATTGAAGTCATATTGCGCATTATGGCAAGGTCGCCCATGCTGCAACTGACCATCATCACTACCAATGAGTGCAAAAGCACCGGGTATTTCCTTAAGGTAATAACTAAAATCTTCTGACGCCATAATCGGCAACGGAGTCGTCTGGCTCAACACCTGCTCACCAAACTCTGACTGTAATTGCTGGCGAAAGTTTTCAGCCGGTTCCGAATGATTGATAGTGGCATCGTAGCGCGGAAAAATTTCCACCTGACATTGAGTGCCGTAAGCTCTGGCTGTGGCCGTGGCTATTTCTTCAATTAATGTCGACAGTACCTTGCGGGTGGCCGGTTGTGCAATACGAAAACCGCCTTCAATCACGGCCGTATCTGGTATTACCGTGGGTGAGCTGCGTGCGTCCAGTGACGTAACACTCAACACGGTCGCATCCTGCGGTGGCAAGCGGCGACTGACAATCTGCTGCAGCGCCACCACTATGGCAGAAGCCGCCAATACGGGGTCATGACAAGCCTCTGGCTGACTGGCGTGGCCGCCTTGCCCGGTCACGGTAAGACGAAAAGTACCATTACCCGCCATCACCGGACCATCCGGACAAACCGCCTGTCCGAAGGAAATAGCTGGCCAATTATGCCATCCATAGATCACATCTATACCCTTCAGAGCGCCTTCCTCGATCATCCGTAGCGCACCATGACCGCCCTCTTCGGCTGGCTGAAACAATAGCGTCACCGGACCAGGCAACTGGTCCTCATGAGCCTTGAGCCAGTAAGCGGCGGCCATCAGGGTAGCGGTATGACCATCATGGCCACAGGCATGCATACAGCCAGGGCTTTGAGAACTCCAGGGCATACCACTTTTTTCATCTATGGGTAAGGCATCCATATCGCCGCGCAAAGCAATGTGAGGGCCGGCTTTACTGCTGGCCAACCGACCCAACGTACCGTGTTTGGCACAGGCTTCCCAAGGGATACCCAGCGTGGTCAATTCCTGACGTATACGCTTGGCCGTCGCCACTTCCTGCCAGGTCAATTCGGGCTGTTTATGCAGCTCACGCCGTAGTGAAATGGCTTGTTGAATGTGCTGATCCCAAAGTGCGGTCAAATCTGTAACTCCTAACGGTTTCCCACCAACTACACCAGGCCGAATAAAAACAGCAGCCTGTGAAAATTTATTTCTTAGCACTAAAGATAGCAGAGGATGATGCAGATGCCACTGATTTTCCTAAAAAGTTGTATTCAATTGCCCCCTATAACAATAGCCATAATTTTCATGCCGATTTAAATAACCTTATGATAGTATTTAGCTAATATTAATGATAATAAGCCCAGCTGGTTCACTCTACCGGCACCTAGCAGGTTTTAGCCTTTAGTTTATGGATTTACTCATCAGCTTTGCCAGACAAGCCAGGGACAGTTTCAGAGATCTGATTCCGGTAATCCTGGTTATGGCTTTTTTCCAGCTTGTGGTGATACGTCAACCCCTACCGCAAGGCATCAGTTATGCAGACCTGATCATAGGGCTGCTTTGTGTACTGGCAGGTCTGACGCTGTTTATTAAAGGACTGCAGCTTGGACTCTTCCCTATCGGCGAAAGCCTGGCCCATGCATTTGCAAAAAAATCCTCGGTCTTTTGGCTGCTGCTGTTCGCCTTTGCACTGGGTTTCGGAACGACCATTGCCGAGCCCGCACTGATTGCTGTCGCGGGTAAAGCGGCAGAAATTATTGCCATTAGCGGGCTGATTGACGCAAGTCAGCAGGCACAAAACAGCTTTGCCATGCAGCTGCGTCTGGTCGTAGCCATTTCCGTCGGCAGTGCCGTCATGCTGGGGGTATTACGTATTCTTAAGGGTTGGCCGCTACACTACATCATCATTGCAGGCTATGTGCTGGTCATGCTGCTCACCTTGATCACGCCGGACGCCATCGTTGGTATTGCCTATGATTCAGGTGGGGTCACCACCTCAACCATTACCGTGCCTCTGGTAACAGCCCTGGGTGTCGGACTGGCCTCTTCAATCAAGGG
This sequence comes from Nitrincola sp. A-D6, assembly GCF_000764495.1. GTDB lineage: Bacteria > Pseudomonadota > Gammaproteobacteria > Pseudomonadales > Balneatricaceae > Nitrincola. The sequence goes on along the minus strand of NZ_JRLB01000090.1, from coordinate 47,608 downwards.
GCGCAACCCCATGCTGGATGGCTTTGGACTGATTGCTCTGGCTTCAGTCATGCCGATCATTTTTGTGCTGGCCTATGGACGACTGATTTTATGAGACGGGCAAACTGATGGAATTTTTAACTATTTTTTTCAACACTGCCCTCGATATTGCCCCTATCGCAGTCATCATCTTCGGATTCCAGTATCTGGTCATACGCAAAAAAGTACATCGACTGGCATCCGTATTGACCGGTTTTGCTCTGGTACTGGTAGGGCTAAGCCTGTTTCTGCTGGGGCTGGAAAAAGCCCTCTTTCCCATGGGCAGCATGATGGCTGAACAGCTGACATCTCAATCCTTTTTACCCGCACTGGCTGACGGCGCTCAGCGTCACTGGAGTGACTATTATTGGGTGTATATTTTTGCTTTCACCATTGGTGCCAGCACAACAATTGCAGAACCTTCCCTGATTGCCGTGTCCATCAAGGCAGGAGAGATTTCCGGCGGCACCATAAACCCGCTGATGCTACGCATCGCTGTGGCAATCGGTATGGCGACAGGCATTACCTTAGGAAGCTGGCGAATCGTGACGGGAATGTCTCTGCAGTGGTTTATTCTGGCAGCCTATATACTGGTGATCATTCAAACCCTGCGCTCACCTCGCAGCATTATTCCGTTGGCATTTGATTCCGGCGGGGTGACCACCTCCACCATCACAGTACCCATTATTGCCGCGCTGGGCCTGGGGCTGGCAAGTTCCATACCTGGGCGCGATCCGCTGCTGGATGGCTTTGGCATGATCGCACTGGCCTGCCTGTTTCCAATTATTAGCGTCATGGGCTATGCACAGCTTGCGGCATGGCTGGAAAAACGTAATCGTAACCCTAGAGAGCGGGACGCCCAATCCAAGGAGACCACTGATGCGCTTTAAACTCATTCTGGTATTTGTCGACGATGACAAAACCGATGCTCTACTGGATGCAGCCCGAGATGCGGGTGCCACTGGAGCGACGATTATCAATAATGCACGCGGCGAAGGGTTAAATAAAACCCGCGGAATATTTGGACTTGAGCTTACCAGCAGTCGGGACGTGTTGTTATTCCTGGTAGAAGAACACCGTTGTCGAAAAATTCTGGAAAAAATTGCTGAAGTCGGTGAGTTTGATGACTCATCAGGGACTGGAATCGCCCTGCAGATCGATGTTGAAGATGCGTTGGGTGTTAAACACCAGATTAAAAAGCTGGCCATGCAGTTTGATGCTAAAGAGGATTAAGCTATGTCTAAAGGCACAATCAAAACCGTAAAGGATGTGATGAATCAAAATTTCTGCAGGGTTGACGGCTTACTTACGGTTGAAGATGCCGTCACGCTGATGCAGCGTAGTAACGCACGCGTATTAATTGTAAATAAACGTGACGAGCAGGATGAGTACGGCATTTTACTACTCTCTGATATAGCCAAAAAAGTACTGGCAAAAAATCTGTCGCCAGAGCGGGTCAATATCTATGAAATCATGTCAAAGCCCGCGTTGTGTATACGCAGCCAGATGCAGATACGCTTCTGCGCGCGTTTATTCAACAAGTTTGGACTGGCGGTCGCTCCAGTGGTCGATAAAGAAGATGATATTATCGGAGTGATTAACTATGATGACCTGGTTCTGAGCGGGCTACCCAACCTGTGAAATGACTCAACCAGAAACAAGCCAGATACCCACTACCCTGTTTGAGAGGCTGACTTGCTGTACCTAAATAGTTTTGCGCATGCATTCTTACACGCCTTAAAGAACCTGTTACCGATCCTCGTGGTCGTACTGTTCTTTCAACTGGCTATTTTGCAACAAGTACCAGAAAACAGCCTGAGCATGGCCTTCGGCCTATTAATCGTGGCGGTTGGCGTCGCGCTCTTTCTACAGGGCCTGGAACTGAGCATTTTCCCCGTCGGCAAAAGCCTCTCCAACCAGTTCGCCAAAAAGGGGTCAGTACCCATTTTGCTGTGTTTTGGTTTTGCTTTGGGATTTTCAGCCGTAGTGGCCGAACCGGCCTTAATTGCCGTAGCGGAACAGGCTCAGGAGATTAGCAAGGGTCGTATCGATGCCTTAACCCTGCGCCTGCTGGTTGCCCTGTCTGTCGGCATGGTAATTGCGTTGGGGGTATTCAGGATTATTTTTGGCCATCCGATTCACTGGTACATGATTATTGGCTATATCACCGTAGTCACTGTCACTTTTTTCGCGCCGGAAGAGATCGTTGGACTGGCTTACGATTCCGGTGGTGTGACTACCAACATAGTAACTGTCCCACTGATAGCCGCTTTAGGTATAGGACTGGCATCCTCAATCCGAGGACGCAACCCGTTGATAGATGGCTTTGGCCTGGTCGCACTGGCGGTTATGGTGCCGATGATCAGCGTACAGGTTTATGGCATTATCGTTTACACCGCAGACGACATAGATACAAATGCTGAACTGATACTGCAAAGTACTGAAACCCTTAAAGGCAACTCAATAATACAGGGCTTGCTGGACCTGTTGACCATGTTCAGGGATGTACTACCCATCCTGATCACCATTCTGTTTTTTCAATACATTATCTTAAAACGGCCCTTATCCAACCCACCTAAAATTGCCTTTGGTTTCTTGTTGGTCATCATCGGTCTGTATGCCTTTGTTGTTGGACTGAAGATAGGACTTTTTCCGATCGGCAGCAGCATGGCGGAGCAGCTCATCACCCTCAACAGCTATGGCTATATCTATCTGTTTGCCTTCATGATCGGCTTTGCAACCACCATGGCTGAACCCGCTTTAATTGCGGTAGGTCAACAGGCCGAAGAAGCCGCTGCAGGTAAAATTAAAGGCAATATCATACGTCTCATGGTTGCAGTCGGGGTAGCGGTTGGGATTACAATTGGAGTATTCCGACTAATCAGTGGCGGGTCGATTCACTACTTTATTATTGGCGGCTACACACTGGTTATCCTGCTGACCATGCTGTGTCCAAAATACATCGTGGCACTGGCATTTGATCTGGGGGGTGTAACCACCTCAGAGGTCACCGTTCCACTGGTAACCGCTCTGGGTATCGGACTAGCAACTCATATTGAAGGGCGAAGTGTATTGATCGATGGCTTTGGTTTGATCGCATTTGCGTCTATTTTTCCAATCGTTACAGTCATGTGCTACGCCATTGCCGTTGACTGGCTGAATAAATTCAACAGGGCTGAATCATGAAATTTTCTGTATTGGCAGCAATCGTCTCTGAAGACTACGAACAAAAAGTGATTGATGGCGCCCGCGAGCTGGGTGCCGGTGGCATTACATTGTTATCGGGCAGGGGCATCGGCAGCGATGCGAAAAAAACCTTCTTTGGCATGACTTATGAAGGCAGTCAATCGATCATTATTATGGTATTGGAAAAGGGCTTGTCGCTGGAGATTCTGAAATCTATCCAGACACTCATTGTTGATAAGAAAAACAATGACTCCCACGGCGTGGTGTTTACCCTGCCATTGGAGCACCTTGGCGGAATCGATCTGTCACAACTGGCTAAATTTGAACAACACCTGAAAGAAAACCTCTAAAAAGGAAGGCATTTCATGCTGGTAAAAGATGTCATGGTGAACGATGTCATATGCGTTTCACCCTTTGCAACACTGCGTGACGCACTGAGCCTGATGAAGCGGCATAAACTGAAATCACTGGTGGTGGAAAAAACCAATGACAATGATGCCTATGGTTTAATCACTTATACCAATATTGTCAAAACGGTGGTGGCGGAAAGCGGCGATATCGATTTGATCAATGTTTATGATGTATGTGCCAAGCCGGTTATTTCAGTAGGGCAGAGCCTATCGGTAAAACACGCCGCTTCACTGATGATCACAAGTCGGGTTAAGCGTATTCTGGTATTGAAGGATAACGACATGGTCGGACTGTTATGCATGAACGATATAGTGCAGACATTACTGAACGATCTTGAGTAATCGCGACCGGTATCTGATTTAGCTAACGCAGATACCGGTCGTTTTTATGGTGGTTTTAGCCGACCTTCTCACCCTTGGCCTGCAGATCAGCATGGTAAGACGAGCGCACCAGCGGGCCACTGGCGACATGACTGAAACCCAGGGATTTGGCAATACGACCAAACTCATCGAACTCATCCGGGGTAACGAAACGATCAACCGGCAGGTGATTGCGACTCGGTTGCAGATACTGGCCGATAGTGATCATATTGACATCATGTGCGCGCAGATCCCGCATCACCTCAATGATCTCTTCATTGGTTTCACCCACACCGACCATCAAACCGGACTTGGTTCTGATCTCAGGACGCAAGGCCTTATAGCGCTTTAACAGCTCCAGTGACCAGGCGTAATCAGCCCCAGGACGTACCTTTTTGTACAGGCGCGGCACAGTCTCGAGGTTGTGATTAAACACATCCGGCGGGGTTTGCTGCAAAATATCCAGGGCGATATCCATACGTCCACGGAAATCCGGCACCAGGGTTTCTATCTGAATATTCGTCGCCAGGCGCCGGGTTTCACGAATGCAATCGGCAAAGTGCTGGGCGCCACCATCACGTAGATCATCACGGTCTACTGAGGTGATCACCACATAACGCAAGCCCATATCGGCAATAGCTTCAGCCAGTTCCAGCGGCTCATTTTCCGCCAGTGCATTGGGGCGACCATGGGCGACATCACAAAAAGGACAACGCCGGGTACAGATATCGCCCATAATCATGAAAGTGGCAGTACCATGACTAAAGCACTCACCCAGATTAGGGCAGCTGGCCTCTTCACACACGGATGCCAGCTTGTGCTTGCGCAGCTTGGCCTTGATCCGCTTTACTTCTGCATTGGAACCCATTCTGACACGCAGCCAGTCAGGCTTACGTGGCATTTCATCCTTTTCAGTGGGAATGACCTTAATCGGAATACGGGCCATCTTTTCAGCGCCACGGAGCTTAACACCTTGCTCGACGCGGACGGGTTTTGCAGGAGTATCAGACATAATAGTATTCAGCTTTCCAGATGATTAGCCAACTCAACCTGCGAATAGTCGAGTCGTTTAACCAAGTAATTTAGTAGGTTTTTGGTCGCGCTGTCAATATCAGCGTCAGGACAAAGGTTTCGCAACTGGGTCATCTGCAAGCCAGCATAGCCACAGGGATTGATCCTGGTAAAGGGCTGCAGATCCATATCTACATTCAGCGCCAGACCATGAAAAGAACAACCACGCCTTACCCGCAAGCCCAACGAGGCGATTTTACAGCCATCCACATAGACACCGGGCGCATCAGCCCGTGCCACCGCTACCTGCCCATGATCGGCCAGTAACGCAATCACCGCCTCTTCCATCAGCGAAACCACATCCCTGACACCCAGCTTTTTGCGGCGCAGATCCAGCAACAAGTAGGCCATTAACTGCCCAGGACCGTGATAAGTAACTTGACCGCCACGATCAGATTTAACCACCGGAATATCACCAGGATTGAGCAGATGTTCCGGCTTACCGGCCTGACCCTGGGTAAAGACAGGGTGGTGCTGTAATAGCCAGATTTCATCCGGCGTTTCGGCCTGTCGCTGGTCGGTAAAAGCTTGCATCTGCTGCCACACTGGCTCATAAGGCTGCAGCCAAGTGATCGCACTATCAGGTCAGGCACAGCTTAAAGCACCATATGCACGCGGCCAGAGGCTTTCAAAGCGGAAAACAGCGCTTGCAACTGCTCTTCCCCCGTCGCCTTGATCTTCAGGCGCACGGAGCGAAACCGGCCATTACGGCTATCCTGCACACTGACTTTTTCCAGGTCCAGACCCGGGTCAAAGCCTTTTACGGTATCGACCACAAAACCATAAAAGTCATTGTCATTGTTGCCGACCACCTTGATCGGGTAATCGGCACAAGGAAATTCGATTTTAGGTGCTTCGGGTGCATCAGTCATAAGCTCAGACACCTCAGCTCTAGTTGAACAGATTCATGAAGAACTGCAATACACTGTGCCACAGACGCTTAAAGAAACTACCCGGTTCAACAGCATGCAGAGCGACCAGCGGAACCTCTGCAACCACTTCGCCCTCCAGTGATACAATCACCGAACCTATAGCATCCCCCATAGAGACTGGTGCCTGAATATTACGCGGCAGGTCCAGCAATACTTCCAGACTCTCCTTCTGCCCACGCGGCAGGGTCAGGGAAAGACTCTCAAGCACACCCAGATTCAGGTTATCGACCGCCCCCCCCCAAATGCGCTGCTCGCTGATCGACTGGCCAGCCGTGTAGAGCTCAGTGTTTTCAAAAAAACGGTAAGTATAAGCCAGCAGTTGTTGGGTTTCCTGAGCACGGGTTTCCTCACTGGCAGAACCCATAACCACACTGATCAGGCGCATCCCATCACGAACAGCCGAGGATACCAGACAATAACCGGCTTCATCCGTATGCCCTGTTTTAATACCGTCTACCGAGTCATCACGCCACAGCAGGCGATTGCGATTAGGCTGACGTATATCATTGAAATTGAAATGTTTTTCGGCGTAGATAGGGTAATACTGCTGGGAGTCTGTGATCAGTGCACGGGCCAGCAATGCCAGGTCGTGAGCCGAAGAATACTGGTTATCAGAGGGTAGGCCGGTTGCATTTTCATAGTTAGTATTGGTCATACCCAGACGTTGCGCATGCTGATTCATCAGATCAGCAAAGGCCATTTCACTACCGGCAATATGTTCAGCCATGGCAACAGACGCATCATTACCGGAGGAGATGATAATGCCCCGTAACAGGTCCAGCAATTTCACCTGAGTGCCTTCCTGAATAAACATGCGCGAACCACCGGTACGCCAGGCTTTTTCACTGACATTAACCATTTCGTCTTCAGACAAGTTGCCATTGATCAGCTCCAGCTCAGCGATGTAGCTGGTCATGATTTTCACCAGACTCGCAGGCGGATAGCGTTCATGCTCATCTTTAGACAGGATCACCTGCCCTGTAGCAGCGTCCATAACAACATAAGAACGTGCCGCTATCTGAGGTGCTGCCGGAATCATTGATGCCTGCACCTGGACTGAAACCAGCAGACTCAACAACAGGGCAAGAAGAGTAGGACGCAAAAATCTTGTAATCATTGGTTTTAATATCCGTTTCGGTTAACTCATCGAAGGCCAGCAAATAGACTTCCAAAAAAAAGCATGGTTCAACATCTTGTCAGTATTAAGGTTCTGCAACCAGATGGGGAGAATGAAAGCCCGCACCAGCCAGACTGGCTATCAGATTGTCTAGCGACTCACCCACGTTCAGCGGCCCTATCTTAACACGATATATCGGCGAACCAGAGGGGTAGGCTGTGTAAATTCCAACGCCAAAGCCAGTCGCAAAAGGCATAACCTGCTGTTGCACATTACGAGCGGCGGCCTCACTGGCAAAAGCACCTATTTGCAGGTAACGGCGGTCATGCGAAGCTCTTAATGAGGTTGAAGCGGCGGGTGTACGGCTGTTTACCGCTGTTGCTGAAGCCAGCATCTGTCCGGATGGACTCGGCGTGATGGCCTCAACATGAACCCGCCCGGTGCCTCGCTGAAGGATATCCAGACGGTAAGCCGCCGCATAGGACAGGTCAATCAAACGGTCGTGATGGAACGGCCCTCGGTCATTGACTCTGACAACGACACTTTGTCCGTTATCCAGATTTGTGACCCGAACATAACTGGGAATTGGCAAGCTTTTGTGAGCGGCCGTCATTTCATACATATCGTAGACTTCACCATTAGAGGTCAAGTGGCCATGAAACTTCATTCCATACCAAGACGCGGTACCACTTTCCCGATAGCCATCAGCACTTGGCATCACCGTATAGGTCTGACCAAACACTTCATACGGGCTGCGGTTGCCACCACGACTTAACGGCTCATAGCGAGGCACGGCATCCGGCACTTTACTCACATCCGGGGGGCTCACCGGAGCTTTGTCATGTGTCATGCTGTAGCGTCCAGACGGACTTGTTGGCTGAGTAGAAGGGGCTTGAGGACTTGGTTTGGAAGAACAACCCACCAAGGTCATAACCAGCAACAAACTTATAAACCCTGTACGCATCGGCAACCTCAATAAGCGATTGGCACGCTGAATCAGGACCTCCTGGCTCAGCAAATACACAGCCATACCCTACATACAGCTGCGGTTATATGGACAAACTTATTCTCCAGCATTAATGCCTATGCACTTTTGAATGCGCACTGACAGACATAAGAATGCCAAAACCCGCCATGAGTGTCACGATTGATGTACCCCCGTAGCTAATCATCGGCAAAGGCACCCCCACAACAGGCAACAAACCAGTAACCATGCCGATATTTACCATGACATACACAAAAAATGTCAAGGTCACACTACCTGCCAACAACCTGGAAAAGCTGTCAGCGCCTCGTGCGGCAATGATAAGACCGCGTGCAATAATCAGCAGATAGAGCAGTATCAGAAAAATAATGCCATAAATGCCTAACTCTTCACCGATTACAGCGATAATAAAATCAGTATGCGACTCAGGTAAGAAGTTTAACTGTGACTGCGTCCCTTGTAACCAGCCCTTGCCTGAAACGCCACCCGAACCTATCGCTGTTTTAGATTGGATAATATTCCAACCCGATCCCAGTGGATCACTTTCAGGGTTTAAGAAGGTCAATACACGCTGCTGTTGATAGGGCTTCATAAAGCTCCAAAACACAGGCAGTGCAGCTCCAATCAACCCCAACGCCACGATTACATAGCGCCAATAAATACCCGAGAGCAAAATTACAAAAACACCTGAGCAGGCAATCAGCAAACTGGTACCAAGATCCGGCTGCTTCATGATCAAGGCGGCCGGTATGGCCAAAATGACCACAGCAACCATCAAGCGTTTTAAGCTAGGCGGCAGATGATCCCGCACCAAGAAGGCAGCCATCGCCATCGGAATTACCAGCTTCATTAACTCAGACGGTTGAAACCGAAATCCTGGCAAAGCGATCCAACGCTGCGCACCTTTCGCCGATACACCAAACAACATCACAGCGACCAAAAAACCCACGCCGAGCAGATAAAGCCAGGGTGCCAGCAACATAAAAGATCGCGGTCTGATTTGTGCCAAAAAAATTAACACCGCAAAACCAGCCGCCATACGAATCATCTGACGCTGCACATAGAGCATATCCTGGCTGGATGCACTGTAGAGCACATACAGGCCAAAACTGCACAAAGCCAACAACAGCAATAACAGCCAGGCATCCAAGTGGGTATAACTCCACCAGCCCGGGGATCGCCGAAAGTGAGTACTTGCTCCCGGCATAGTCCTCTGAAAATCACGACTACTCATCCTCAGCCTCCAGCTCATAGCGATCCAGCAGCCAGGCGTCCATTACTTTACGCGCAATCGGTGCCGCCACGCTGGACCCTCCTCCACCATTTTCGACCACGACAGCAAGGGCAATCTGCGGATCATCAGCCGGTGCAAAGGCAATAAATAAAGCATGATCATGATGACGCTCACTCAACTCTTCGGGTTTATAGCGTCCATCATCCGGTATAGCGACCACTTGCGCGGTACCGGTTTTACCCGCCATCTTATACTCCATCCCCTGACCAACGCGCCTGGCGGTACCGGTTGGCCCATGCATGACATCTACCATACCCTGAATAATCTGATCCCAGAACTCCGGATTCTTAACCTTGATGTCGTCCGGCACCGGGTGCTCATTAACCAAGTCCGGCAAGGTCAGTACCTCACCTGCATCAGTTTCTTCAACAGTCCCCATAAGCAAGCGCGGCTGCTGCCACTTGCCTCGGTTAGCCAGCACATTGGCGGCTACAGCCAACTGCAAGGGGGTAGCTACGACAAACCCCTGGCCTATACTCATATTCACTGAATCCCCCGGGTACCAGGGCTCTCCCAGACTGCCACGCTTCCAGTCCGCCGTAGGCAAGACCCCGCGTATTGCTTCAGGTGTATCCAGGGTAGTGATTTCACCAAATCCGAACATACGCATGTAGCGTGCCATGGGCTCATTCCCCATGCGGTGGCCCACATCATAAAACCAGGTGTCGACTGACTGAGCGATGGCCAGGTTCATGTTTACGCGTCCATGCCCGCCGCGACGCCAGTCACGATAGCGCCGCCCACCGGGTGTAATCTGATAATAGCCAGGGTCCCAGATGGTATAATCTGGACTGACGCTTCCCGAATCGATTGCTGCCAGCGCCATAATGGGTTTAATCGTTGAGCCCGGCGGATAACCACCCCGCACTGCACGGTTGAACAACGGCAGGTCAACATCATCACGCAAGGCATCGTAATCTGTATTCGATATACCCATAACAAACAGATTTGGGTCGTAGGCCGGTGTACTGACCAGGGCCAGAATGCCGCCGGTTTTTGGATCCAGAGCGACGACGGATGCCCGTCTCCCTTCGAGTAACTTTTCAGTGAACTGCTGCAGGCGCAGATCCAGGCTAAGTTTAATATCCGCCCCCGGCGCCGGATCATTTTGCTCCAGAATACGCAACACCCGACCACGGGCATTGGTTTCAACCTTCCGCGAGCCAACATTACCGTGCAAGATAGGCTCATAGAAACGCTCAACTCCCAGTTTACCCAGGTAATTAGTGCCGGCGTATTTCACCGGATCGAGCGTTTGCAGATCACGCTCGTTAATCCGCCCCACATAACCAACCACATGCGCAAGTGATTCACCATAAGGATAATAACGGATCAGATCCGCCTCAACCTGCACGCCGGGTAACATATGATAATTTACTGAAATTTTTGCAATTTCTTCTTCCGTCAGCCGAAAACGCAAGGGAACCGACTCGTAAGGACGCCGGCGTTGCTGTAAGCGCACGCGGAAACGCTCGACATCACGCTCACTGATTTCAATCAGCTCAGCCAGCGCTGCCAGCGTTTCATCCATATCACGGATTTCTTCACGCAACAGCGTGACACTAAACGTTGGTTGGTTGTCAGCCAGCAAAACACCCTGCCGGTCATAAATCAGCCCGCGCCGTGGAGCCACAGGCTGCAGCTGTATGCGGTTACGGTCTGAGATCGCAGCGTAGCGCTCATACTCAATCACTTGTAGAAAGTAGACGCGGCCAATCAGTAGCATAAACGCCAGGACTACTATGACGAAGGCCAACAAAGCACGACGCTTGAATGTTTGCGCCTCTCGACTGTAATCCTTGAGTGTTTCCGCCTGCTGCATAATAACCCGTTATTTGTGGTAGGGATGACCCTGAAGCAGAGTCCAAGCACGGTAGAGCTGTTCAGCAAGCAACACCCGCACCAACGGATGCGGCAGCGTCAAGGCTGACAACGACCATTTCTGATCAGCCACTTGCAGGCAACGTGGATCCAGACCATCAGGTCCACCCACCAACAAACTGACATTGCGCCCCGACATGCGCCAGTTTTCTGCCTGGCTGGCAAGGCTCTCTGTCGACCAGTGCTTGCCTTGGACATCTAACGCAATGACATGTTCATTTTTGCCCAGAGCCGCCAGCATGGCATCGCCTTCGGCACGCATTGCGCGCGCCGGATCAGCTCCCTTCCCTCTGTATCCAAGAGGTAGTTCTACCAGCTCCAGCTGAAAATCGGCTGGTAAGCGCTTACTGTATTCCTGATAACCCGCACCAACCCAGCTGGGCATTTTCTGACCCACTGCCAGCAAACGTATGTGCATAATCAGGAAAGCGCTTCAGCATCTTCCGGGGAGTGCCGCCACAGGCGCTCCAGGTCATAAAAGCTGCGTGCATCCGGCATCATCAGGTGCACCACCAGATCACCTAAATCCACCAGAATCCAGTCACCACTTTCCTGGCCTTCGCTACCGATAGGCTGTACGCCTTCAGCTTTCACCTTTTCCAGGACCTCACCCGCCATGGAAACCACATGACGGCGAGATGTTCCACTGGCGATCAACATGAAGTCTGTGACGCTGGATTTTCCAGTGACATCCAGGATAACCAGATCCTTCGCCTTCATATCGTCCAATATGCTCTGCACTTTTTTGATCAGTTGCTCAGTTTGCATCACTAATCTATTTACCTCGTTTATAGCTGTAAAGCTGATGTTGTTTAATATATTCCCACACCTGATCAGGCAACAGATAGCGCGGCGAATGGCCTTGCCCAATCAGTTCACGTATCTGTGTTGCCGAGATTCCCAGCGGGGTCAATTCATGAATTAGCACACTGCCACAGGGTTTTTCTGTCAGCACAAGTGGCGATTCAGCGGCATGTAGCCGGGTAAATTCATCCATCTGTGCGACCGGCTGATACTGATAGCCAGGACGTGCGACCGCAATGATATGACAGAGTGATAAAAAAGTATGCCAGTCTTTCCATTGCGGCAGGGTTAAATAGGCATCCATACCCATGACCATACAAATCGGACGCTGTGGCCCTAATTCATTGCGCAGCGAAGTCAGCGTAAGTGCAGAGAATGAAGGCTCCGAAGAGCTCACCTCCCGTTCATCCACATGCAGGCTGGCAGCATCGGCTACTGCCAGTGTCACCATGGCCAAACGGTGCTCAGCTGAACACCCAGGCTGCTCACGATGCACAGGTTCACCAGATGGAATCAGGGATACCTGACTAACCTGTAACCACTGCTGGATTTCCAACGCCGTTCTCAAATGACCATGATGAACAGGATCAAAGGTGCCGCCCATAAACACATAGGGTTCGTTTATCTGCATTGACTACTGCCGCACATGACCATCACCCAGAACTACATATTTTTCTGAGGTCAGCCCTTCCAGCCCAACCGGACCACGTGCATGAATCTTGTCAGTGGAAATACCAATCTCCGCACCCAGACCATATTCGAAACCATCAGCAAAACGCGTGGATGCATTCACCATCACCGAACTGGAGTCTACCGCACGCAAAAACATCCGCGCATCGGTATAGTTTTCCGTAACGATTGCATCGGTATGGTGTGAGCCGTAACGGTTGATATGCTGGATCGCTTCATCAAGATCGCTGACAACCTTAATGGCCAATACCGGTGCCAAATACTCCGTAGACCAGTCACTCTCTTCAGCAGCTTTAATCAGCGGCAGCAGCTTCAGTGTTTCAGCACAGCCGCGCAACTCTACTCCAGAGGCTTGATAACGCTCGGCCAGATCCGGTAATACAGCCGCTGCCTGTTTGCTATGCACCAACAACGTTTCCATAGTATTGCAGGTGCCATAGCGGTGGGTTTTCGCATTCAGAGCAATATTGATGGCTTTGACCTTATCAGCATCCTTATCGATGTATACATGGCAGACACCATCCAGATGCTTAATCACCGGCACACGCGCATCCCGGGCAATACGTTCAATTAATCCCTTACCACCGCGCGGTACAATCACATCAACATAGTCAGGCATGGTAATTAACTGACCCACGGCATCACGGTCCGTGGTAGCAACAACCTGCACAGCCGTTTCCGGCAAACCGGCTTCGCGCAACCCACTGATAATGCAGGTAGCGATGGCCTGATTGGATTTCAGCGCTTCAGAGCCACCACGCAGGATAGTCGCATTACCGGATTTGATACACAGACTGGCGGCTTCGGCGGTAACGTTTGGACGTGATTCATAAATAATGCCGATAACGCCCAAAGGCACGCGCATTTTACCCACCTGAATACCGGAGGGTCGGTAATTCATCGCAGTGATGCCGCCAACCGGATCAGCCAGAGCTGCCACCTGATGCAAGCCTTCAATCATGCTATCGATACGCGCTGGCGTCAGTTCCAGTCGATCCAGCATGGCTGCATCCAGACCTTTGGCCCGCCCGGCCTGCATATCCTCAGCATTGGCTTGCACCAGCTGCGCTCGTGCCGCATCCAAAGCACGCGCCATTGCCAGCAACGCCCGGTTTTTTTGCCCTGTGTCAGCACTGGCCATCTGACGAGCGGCCTGACGAGCCTGCTGGCCCAACTCACGCATATACTCTTGTGTATTCATCAAGCTGTTCCGTAACGCATAAAAGATACATTATAGCCTGCCAGGAAGCGGGGGTCATTCGCATTTCAGTCAATCATCAAAGTATCCATTCCTCAGTGTGACTACTGGCCACGAACTGGTATGATTCACAGCTCATTATGAGGTCTTTCCGGAAGCCATTCTGCTATGCAAACAGTGCCACTCAATACCGACAAGACTCCACGCCGATTGCGTCCCATGCTGGCCGTTCTTCTGGCATTTTTGCTTGGGCTAATTACCACCCTGCTGTTAATTCAGATGGATAACCAGCGCATCTCTGAAGAGGAAGCTCTACTAAGTAGTGGCGCTTTAGCTGAAAGTGCTGCACTACTGCTCAAGCCATTGGTCATGAGCGAAGACAGAATCAGTCTGAATTACCTGCTGAGTGAGTTGGCCAACCAGCCTATGATCCGTGGCATGCGCCTGACTGACAATCAGGTACAGTCCTTGGCATCAGCGGCCAACACCAAGGCCGCTCACTGACAGTTCCGCTGCTACGTAATGAGGAGCCATTGGGTGAACTGACGGTATGGGCTGACCCCACGCCCTTGCTGGCATTACTGCAACGACAGCAGTTAATTATCCTGATGACAGCCACGGCTACCCTGGTACTGATGCTGTTCGGTGTCTGGCTAGCCTTACGCCCACCCAATACAACAACAGCCGACGATACAGCGCAGGCACCCGCCCCTGACGAGCAGCGCTTTGACGATGTGATGCAGACAATCCAGGAAGCAGACGAGGCTCAGACAGTCTGCCTGTTCTTGACCCGGATGAAATCGATGATCTGGAGCTGCCTGCAGTCGTAAAATCCGAGACGCCTCAAGCTCAACCCGCTCAAGCCAAACCCGTTACGCAAGATACCTTTATAGCCGAGCGCGACAAACCCAGCACGGCAGACAATATTTTTCTCAGCCTCAGCGCGCGTGAGGAAGAGCTTAATGATCAGGAACTGGTGTCACTACTCAAGCCCGAACGCGAGCGTGGCTCTATGCCCCGCTTCACACCAGCAGCAGCTGGGCAGATGCGCGACGTTGATGATCGGGATGACACAGACTATGTTGAGCTGGAGGAGCAAGAACCTGCGCCGGCTGCTGAAGAACCCCGTCTGCGTAATAACCCGCTACTGAGTGCACTGGATGATGAGGAGGAACAACTAAACCTGTATGCGTTTGAACAGGATTTGGAACTCATGTTACCCGCTGAAGACGCGGGCTATCTGTTACTGATCGATGCCACCAGTGCCCACTCTGAACTGGTAGAGGAAGAGGAACATCAAGCTCTGCTGAAAACTTACCGCACGCTGGCTAACTCGGTTGCTGTGATTTATAACGGCCGCGTGACCAAAGCGAGTAACGCGGACCTGCAGATGATTTTTGATCAGCCCCAGGCAGACGACACCCACGGTGTGAATGCCATGTGCGCAGCCATGCTGTTCACCCACCTATATAAACAGTATAACCAGTCACGCATCCGCCAATTCCGTCCAGTGATGAACCTGCACATGGCTCTGGTACGCGGTAAGGCTGATAAGCTGGAGCGACTGCTGGAAGAGGCGCGTTTCCTGACACGCTCCACCCAGAGTAACGAGCTGATCAGCCACACTGCTCTGACCGAAGCACCGGACCTGAAACGCACGCTACTCGAGGGCGCCAGCATCCGCCGCGAAGATGAGGACAAAGTGCTGGTACTGCAGATCAGTAAATCCTATCAGGATCTGTTGGAAAAACAGTCACGCCACCTGATGATCAAACTCAGCCAGCGTGAATCCTCTTGAGCATTTATGATCAAAGGGCTAGCTGGCGCTGGCATCATCTCCAGTGGCTTTAATCACCTGCAAACCATCCACACGCTGATAACCACGCGGTAGCTTGTTACCCCGACGTCCGCGCTCACCCCGGTAGTGCTCCAGATCAGCGGCTTTAAGTTTCAGGTGCTGACGTCCCGAGTTAATCTGCAACAGATCACCCGGTGACAGGATGGCTACCGCAACCAACAACTCTTCATGAGCCGCGGCACGTACGGAGGGAATATTCAGGATTTTATTGCCCTTGCCTTTGCCAAGTTCAGGTAGCTCACTGACAGGGAACACCAGCATCCGCCCGTCACTGGTCACTGCCGCAAGTATATCCTGCTGCAGGTCACTGACTTTCACCGGACTGAGAACCCGCGCATTTTTCGGCAGACTCAACGCGGCTTTACCGTTTTTAGTTTTACTGCTCAAATCGGCGATAGAGGTAATAAAACCATAACCCGCATCAGACGCCAGCAATACACGCTCACGCTCAGCCGCACAGATCATGCCATCAATACTGGCCCCTTTTTGGCAGCGACAGCTTACCGGTCACCGGCTCACCCTGTCCCCGGGCAGAAGGCAGGGTATGGGTATCCAGGGTATAACTGCGTCCGGTGGAATCCAGCAAAATGGTCGGTTGATTCATACGCCCGGGACACGCCAGCTTAAACGCATCTCCCGACTTGTAGCTCAGACCAGTTGCATCGATATCATGCCCTCTGGCCGCTCTGATCCAGCCCTGCTTGGACAGCACCACCGTGACCGGATCGGCCGACAGCAGGTCTTTTTCACTGAATGCCTGAGCCTCTTCACGCTGCACCAGCGGTGAGCGGCGCGCATCACCAAACTCTTCCGCGGTTTCTTCAATCTCCTGGCGAATCAATTTGCGCATCAGATCGGCTGATCCCAGTGTTTCTTCCAGATACTTACGCTCCTCATCCAGTTCATTCTGCTCGGTGCGTATTTTGAACTCTTCAAGTTTGGCCAGATGGCGCAGCTTCAGATCCAGAATCGCATCGGCCTGAATCGCCGTGATGCCAAAGCGCGCGATCATCTCTTGCTTGGGATTATCTTCTTCGCGAATAATCCGGATCACCTCATCAATATTGAGGTAAGCGATCATCAAGCCTTCAAGAATATGCAGACGATCCATGACCTTCTGCAACCGGTGCGTCAGTCGGCGACGTACCACTTCGGTGCGCCAGCTGAGCCATTCGGTGAGTATCTGGCGCAGATCCTTCACTTGAGGACGCCCATCAATACCGATCATATTCATATTGACGCGGTAGCTGCGCTCCAGGTCCGTTGAGGCAAACAGGTGCGCCATAAGCTGTTCGGCGTCGATACGGTTGGAGCGCGGCACGATAACCAGACGCGTTGGGTTTTCGTGATCCGACTCATCCCGCAGATCACTGACCATCGGCAGTTTTTTCTGCTGCATCTGTGCGGCTATCTGCTCCAGCACTTTGTTACCCGACACCTGATAGGGCAGTGCCGTAATGACAATATCACCGTCTTCACGGGTGTAAACAGCACGCATTTTCAGCGAACCACGCCCGCTGCAGTATAGCTTTTCCAGATCAGCTTTCGGGGTAACAATTTCGGCCTCAGTAGGCATATCCGGGCCCGGAATAATATCGCAGAGCTGATCAACGCTCGCTTGCGGGTGATCCAGCAGGTACACACACGCCGCCGCCACTTCACGCAGATTATGCGGCGGAATATCGGTTGCCATGCCCACAGCGATACCTGTACCGCCATTTAACAATACATTCGGCAGTCGAGCCGGGAGGAATTCAGGCTCATCCAGCGTACCGTCAAAGTTAGGCTGCCAGGTTACCGTACCCTGCCCCAGCTCTTTCAGCAGCACTTCAGCATAGGGAGACAGGCGTGACTCAGTGTAACGCATTGCGGCAAACGACTTGGGATCATCCGGCGACCCCCAGTTACCCTGCCCATCCACCAGCGGGTAACGGTAGCTGAAGGGCTGTGCCATCAACACCATCGCTTCATAACAGGCCGAGTCACCATGCGGATGGAACTTACCCAATACGTCACCGACGGTACGCGCCGACTTTTTGTGTTTGGCAGTTGCTTTCAACCCCAGCTCTGACATCGCATAGATGATGCGTCGCTGCACCGGTTTCATACCATCGCCTATATGCGGCAGGGCACGATCCAGAATGACATACATGGAATAATCCAGATAAGCTTTCTCACTGAAAGTGCGCAGGGGTAAACTTTCGGTTTCACCGTTAAATGTGGTTTCTATTGGCATTAGATTTCCGCTAAGAGTCGGTTTTTTCCGTAAATATCAACAAACAGGCTTCACAATTGCAACCCTGTTACCATAATAAGGCTATCACTACCCTGGAGGAAAGTCCGATGACTGTCACAAATAACCGCCTGATGCTGGAACTGGAAAAATTTCGCCGTGAAATCAATCGCGAAATCATCAACCCGATGATTCCGGAACTCAGTCTGGAAGACTTGAAACCACTCTTGTCCATGGTGGCGCACACTCGGGGAACCTACATCGCTGAGCTACTGGAAATTGCTAAACTCTCCCCTGATTCGGTCCCTTCCACGGATCAGATCAAACAACTCAAGCAGTGCAGAGAAACCTTCGATGAGTTGGTAATGGCCGTGAATGCACTGGAAACCGTTATTCTGCGCGATTATCTGGATGTTAAGCCCAAAGGAAAACTTTAATGCACAGACCAGGGCAAAGACTGTTATTCGGGTTGGCTCTGCTATTTTCCACCGCAGCGCTGGCTGACATTCGTTGGCTGGCACCTGATCAGGTTAGTCACCCGTTGGCGGGGAAACTCTGGCATAGCGAACCACAGGTGTTTATTGATCTGGATAACTTCCTGAGCAGTCTGCCAGAGGGCAGTTGGCTACTACTGGGAGAACAGCATGACCATCCTGATCATCATCAACTACAGCTGCAAATTTTAACCCACCTGGCTGAGCATAACCGCCTTGGTAGCGTGGCCTTTGAAATGGCCAACGCAGATCAGCAACCCTTGATTGATGAATGGAGCGGCCGCGGAGACAGCGTGACAGCCGAAGCACTCAACTGGTCTGCTGGCTGGCCCTGGGAGCGCTATGCGGCACAACTGCGGTTTGCACTGGATCAGGCTGACCGAGTAGTTGCCGCTGATCTGCCGCGAACAGCACAGATGCAGGCTTACCAGCAAGGTGCCAGTGAGGGTTACCTGGACACAGCGCACACCCGCTATATGATGGAGCTGATCTATACCAGCCATTGTGAGCAATTACCGCGCACCAACCTGATACAGATGCTGCAAGTACAACTGGCACGGGATCAGCAAATGGCCCACCGCATGCGGGTCAACACACAGGCAGACAAAATCAATGTATTGATTGCAGGGGCTCAGCATACCCGCAAAGACACCGGCGTTGTGCGCTGGTTGCCGGAGACACTCCAATCAACCAGCTTGATTATGGTTCCGCTGGAGGCGCAAGCTGAACCTTACCACTACCTGCCTGACATCTATCCAGGCTACACAACTGGGGAATTCAGCGCAGATTTGCTACTCTTTACTCCTGCAATGCCTGATCAAGATCACTGTGCAGCATTTCGGTAACTCGTCAGGATGAACCCACTATGGCAAAGGTGATACTCAACATCCGCAATAACCCTATGGCACTCTTCTGGCGCTTGATTCTGGCTGGCGGGTTCTGGTGGGCACTGACGGAGGGAGACCCAAGTAGCTGGATGATCGGACTTCCGGCCGTTGTCCTGGGTGTCTCTGTTAGCTTTTGTCTGAGTACGCCTGGAAATCATCGGTTCTGGCTACCGGCCTTACCCAGATTTCTGCTGTACTTTCTCACTACCTCGTTGATTGCGGGAATCGACATCGCCAGACGCACCCTGTCACCTCGCCTGCCACTGGTTTCTATTATGCTGCCATTTGAAACCTCACTGGAGGGTTTGCCGCGTTGGCTCTTGATGAGTAGCCTGAGCCTGATGCCCGGCACACTGAGTGTACGCTCCGGATCTGACGGACTACTGATTCACTCTCTGGATGCAGCCGACATCACACACAAGAGCTTACGCCAACTGGAAAGTCATATAGCCCGCCTGTTACCTGCAAGGGAGTCAGAATGACCAGTATTTATCTGATTACTCTCATTCTGCTTATGATCTCGCTGCTGATCGGTTCAATACGCATCCTCAAGGGACCACGACTGGCTGACCGACTGCTAGCCGCCCAGTTGTTCGGCACCACAGGTGTGGCCATACTGCTGGTACTGGCCGAACTTCAACAACTGAATGCCGCACGAGATACCGCACTGATTCTGGCCTTACTGGCCATGCTGGCGGCGGTAGCCTTTGTCAGCCGAGTCTGGAAAGCGTCATCCTCTCAGGAAAAGTCAGAATGAGCATCACTACACTGCTACAGGCTCTATTACTGATCAGTGGCGCCCTGATGTTTATTGTTGGCTCCATCGGGCTGGTACGTTTTCCTGACACCTACACGCGCATCCACGCATTGACCAAAGCAGATAACCTTGGCCTGGGGTTAATCATACTGGGACTGATACCAAGCACGTTTTCCTTGGCCCTGACACTTAAGCTTCTTTTTATATGGCTATTGATCATGCTGGCAGGTGCTCTCAGTGGCCACTTGGTGGCTTGGGAAGCACAGGCTCAAGGAGTTGCCACCCGGCAGCCGGGAGAAGCTGATAAACAGACCAGTCAGGGCTGTACCGATGAATGAGTTGATCGACTGGACACTGGTGCTGAGTTTTTGGTCGGTAGCACTGATCAGTCTTATGAGCCGAAGTCTATTTCGGGCAGTGGTATTTTTTATTTTATTGGGCCTATTACTGTCACTAGCCTGGATCAGGCTCAATGCCCCGGATATTGCTCTGGCCGAAGCCGCGATTGGTGCTGGTATCACCGGCGTACTGTTGCTCGATACGCTGGGACACCTGAAAAAAACCGGCAACCTTCACCCTGGCCACATCCACTTGAATCATCCTCGATTCTGGCTAGCCATGAGTGCAGCGCTGGCATTGGTGGGTGTACTTGTCTGGGCTGTCTGGCAACAACCCGGCATGCAGGTAGCACTGCATACACAAGTCGCCCAGGCCATGCCTGATAGTGGTGTAGACCACCCTATCACAGCCATACTACTCAATTTCCGCAGTTACGATACGCTATTGGAAATCGGCGTGCTGGTGTTGGCAATACTGGTCGGACTGACATTAAAGTCACGCCACTCGGAACCCGATAGTCTGCCCGGCTTACCCAACCCACTATTGCATGCCAGCTTAGCCCTGCTCATTCCCGCCATGCTGATGACCTCGGCTTATTTGCTTTGGGCCGGTGCTGACCGTCCTGGCGGTGCATTTCAAGCGGGCGCTATACTGGCCGCTGCCTTTATTCTGCTGCACCTCGCTGGCATTCGTTTGTCCGCACACCTTAGCCACCAGCTGATGAGACTTGGGCTGGTACTGGGATTCAGTGTATTTCTTGCAGTTGCCACCAGTTCCATGATCGGTGGCCGCCCCTTCTTGACCTACCCGGAATCAGCGGCCGGATTGCTGATTCTGATTATCGAGTTAACCCTCACCCTGTCTATCGGACTGATCCTGTTAAGCCTGTTTACTCTGGCCAATGCGCCAGCCAATCCAAGTGATCGGGAGAAGACCCATGAGCAGTGACCTGATCTTTACCTTGGGGGGAATCGGCCTGTGTGGTTTGGGCTTATTCGGTTTTATCTATCACCGCCACCTGTTACGACGACTGATCGCATTCAATCAGTTAGGCAGTGGCACCTTTCTCGTACTGGTAGGCTTTGCTCAACAGGGTCGGGGCGAAGCTGACCCGGTGCCGCAGGCGCTGGTCCTGACCGGCATCGTTGTTGCGGTAGCGGCAACGGCACTGGCGCTGGTCCTGATCCGGCGCTGGTTTCAACTAAAAAACACCACGCAGTTACCCGAGGATGACAGGCTATGAGTCTGATGCATTCCCCGATTCCCTGGTTACTGATTATACCGCTGGCCGGTGCGGTCCTGACGATGCTGTTACCTGAACGACTGCGTTCAGCCGCGTCACTGCTGGGTATCTTGTCGCAACTGACGGCGGCAGTATCATTGTTACTACTGGTTCAAAATGCCGGCCCAGTGACTTATGCCATGGGAGACTGGCAAGCCCCGCTGGGTATTGCCTTACGTGCCGATGGCCTTGCCACCCTGTTTGTACTCATGAGCACGCTGGTCGGCATGCTGTGCGCCCTGTATGCCCAGCAATACCTGACGCTTGAGAAACTGGCTAACTTCTGGCCACTTTTCTGGTTTCTCTGGGCGTCACTCAATGGTATCTGGCTGGCAGCGGATAGTTTCAACTTGTATGTTGGCCTGGAATTGCTGACCTTATCTGCTGTCGGGTTAGTAGCCTTTGCCGCCGATGATAAATCCCTGGAAGCCGCCATCCGCTATCTTTATGCCGCACTGCTTGGCTCTATGGGCTATCTATTGGGTGTCGCCCTGCTCTATGGCTCACATGGCACGCTGGCACTGGATGGATTAGCGGCTCACTGGCAGGCAGGTGCAACGTCTCAGGTGGCCATAGCGTTAATCCTGGCGGGATTGATGCTCAAGACGGCCGTCTTTCCCTTGCACACCTGGTTACCTCCGGCACATGGCGGTGCGCTGACACCGGTGAGTGCGCTTTTATCTGCTCTGGTTATCAAAGCATCCTTGTATATCCTGTTGCGCTTATGGATAGAGCTGGATATCTATCGCCAGATGCCTGCTCTATCACAACTACTGGGTGTATTTGGCAGTGGTGCGATTCTATGGGGTGGCTGGATGGCTTTGCGCCAACAGCAACTGAAGCTGGTTATTGCCTACTCTACACTGGCACAGATAGGTTATATGCTGCTGATGTTTCCACTGCTAACGGCCAACTACCCGCAAGCTACGTTGATGGCTTATCAAGGGGCATACTCATGCTGCTGGCGCATGCACTGGCCAAGGCGGGTATGTTTCTGGCGGCTGGCAATCTGATTTTTTGTACCGGCAAACCGGAACTGAGCGCGCTGGCGGGTATGAGTCGCTATCGCCCGTTGAATATTTTTGCTTTCGGTCTGGCTGGCGTCAGCATCATGGGGCTGCCGCCCAGCGGTGGGTTCAGTGCCAAATGGCTGCTGTTGCAAAGCAGTCTGATGTCACAGCAATGGTGGTGGGTTGCAGTGATGCTACTCGGCAGCTTACTCTCTGCAGCGTATATTTTTCGTGTGTTCGCCTACACTTACCGGGAAACAGGTGAAGGTGATACCTTTGCCAGACCCGCTTTATCACTTGAGCTGATTGCATTAGCTTTATCCGTCAGCAGTATTCTGCTGGGCTTTGTGGCAGTACTCCCTCTGGAATTGATCAGTCTGCCCGGCCCCCTCCGGGAGGCACTGCCATGAACTGGATCAATATCCTGCCACTGGCGGTGCTGATGACATCATTTATAGCGGCTATGGCCATCTTCATTCTGCCGGAGCAGCAACATCGAACACGTAGCATTCTTAACCTGGCTGCCGCCATTCTAAAGCTGGGGTTAATCTCGCTGCTGATTTACTTTGTCTTACAACAGCACACCCCAGAGATCAGCCTGGAGGTGTTGCCTGGGCTATCCATGGTATTGCGTGCGGATGCACTGGCGATGCTGTTTGCTGGCTTGTCTTCAGTGCTGTGGTTATTTACCACCATCTACGCCATAGGCTATCTGGAAAACTCACCGAATCGCAGCCGCTTTTTCGGCTACTTCAGTCTCTGCGTTGCCAGTACCATGGGTATATCACTGGCAGGCAACCTGTTCACCTTTCTGATATTTTATGAACTTCTGACACTGTCCACCTACCCGCTGGTGGTTCACCGGGGTACCACAGCCGCCTTAGCCGCCGGGCGCACCTATCTGATTTACACTCTCAGTGGTGGTGTTGTGTTACTGATCGGTGTGGCTGCTCTTTATGCGCTCGGTGGCGATATTCCTTTCGGTGAGACCGAAAAAACCGCCGCCTTAATGGCTACCTGGCCAGGCTGGACGACACTGATTTTTGCTCTGTTGATTGCCGGGCTGAGCGTCAAGGCAGCCCTGTTTCCTTTCCATGGCTGGCTCCCTACGGCCATGGTCGCACCCGCACCGGTTAGTGCGCTGCTGCATGCGGTCGCTGTGGTAAAAGCCGGTGCGTTTGGCATTATCCGGGTGGTCTATGATATTTACGGGATAGAGTTGTCCTGGCAACAAGGCTTGCTCTGGCCACTGACGCTGCTGGCCGCCTTTACCATTCTTTACGGCTCCTGGCGGGCCCTGCAGCAGATCGATATCAAAAAACGTCTGGCCTTTTCCACTGTCAGCCAGGTGGCTTATATCATCCTGGGTATTAGCCTGTTCGGCCCACTGGGCACTATCGGAGGGCTGGTGCATCTACTGCATCAGGGGCTAATGAAAGTCACGCTGTTTTTCTGTGCCGGCAACTATGCCGAGACGCTGGGGATTCATAAAATCCATGAGTTGGATGGCGTCGGTAAACGCATGCCAATGACCAGTGCAGCCTTTACCATCGGTGCGCTGGGTATGATCGGCATCCCGCCGGTAGCCGGCTTTGTCAGCAAGTGGTATCTGGGTACCGGGGCGTTAAATGCGGGCATGCCGTGGATTATTTTTGTCCTGGTCGGGAGCAGCTTACTCAATGCTGCCTATTTCCTGCCGGTACTTAAACGTATCTGGTTCAGCCCACAGCAGGGCGACTGGCCCGATGAAATGATCGTCGGCTGGCGTGACACCACCCCCTGGTTGCTGATTCCCACACTGGTGACAGCCGGGCTAAGTCTGTCGGCGGGGTTATTTGCAGGGTCTTCTCTCAGCCCTCTCAGTTGGGCCGAGTTGATCACGCTACGGGAGTATTTACCATGACCCTGCCTCAGTGGCTCGTTGTGTTAACGCCCCTGTTTCCGCTGCTGCTGGCACTGAGCTGGTGCCTGCCGAAGTGGCGGCCGCTGGCTGGCTATGCGGCCTGCATAGCCCCCTTACCAGCGCTGTTGCTCAGTTTTATGCCTGTAACCCAACTGGATATATCAGCCTGTTACTTGGCAGTGTCTGGCATACTTTACCTATCAGTAATACTTTTTTAACCTTTACCAGCCTGCTATGGCTGTTGAGTGCAGTGTATGGATTGGGCTATCTGCGCAAAGACCCAGCCGCCGGACGTTTTTGGTTACTCTGGCTGTTAACGTTAACGGGCAATCTGGGTCTGCTGATCAGTGCAGATATCATTAGCTTCTATACCTTTTTCGCGCTGATGACCTTTGCCGCTTACGGGCTGGTGATTCATCAACAGGACCGCAGCGCCCTGCGCGCAGGCAGAATCTACCTGATTATGGCGCTAATGGGAGAAATGCTGATTCTTACTGGTTTATTCCTGGGCAGTGCCGCAACGGGACACACCTCACTGTTATCGGCTGATATAGCCGCAGCGATTGCCGAATCAGCCAATGCCGGGCTGATTGTTTTCTGCCTGTTCTGTGGATTCGGGGTTAAAGCTGGCATTCCCTTGCTGCATTTCTGGCTGCCGCTGGCTCACCCGGTTGCCCCCACCCCCGCCAGTGCCGTACTCAGTGGCGCCATGATTAAAGCCGGACTGTTTGCCTGGCTCAGTTTGTTGCCGCTAGGTTATATGCAGGAACCCACCTGGGGGTTGATAATCATTTTTGTCGGTTTGCTTGCAGCGTTTGGCGGTGGACTGATGGGTGTGATGCAAGCGGCACCCAAAGCCGTTCTGGCCTACTCCAGTATCAGTCAGATGGGCATCATGATCCTGTCGCTGGGTTGCCTGTTTATTCTCCCCGACCTGACAACCATGCTGCTGCCGGTACTGGCGTTCTATGCCCTGCACCATGCCTTGACCAAAGGTGCGTTGTTTTTATCGGTCAGCTTTAAGGATGCATACCAAGGCATCCCGGTGTTCTTGCTGGGCCTGGGAATGCTACTGCCAGCCCTGTCACTGATCGGGGTCTTTAGTAGCGGTGCGCAAGTCAAGTTACTGCTGAAAGCGCAACTTTATCAAGACGGGCTACCTGGCTGGTTGATCACTAGCCTGACCCTCAGCGCTTTGGCTACCACGGCGCTGATGCTGCGTTTTCTGTGGCTACTCTGGCAACAACGCAGCCATCAGCCTGAGCAGGCTGATAAACGCATGCAACTGGGGTTTGCAGCTACTGTGTTAGCCAGCGCCCTGACACCGCAAATTCTGGCGGGTACCCTGCAGATGACACCACTCTACCAACAACCTCTGGCTTATACTGCGCTGCTTTGGGTACCGGCAATCACACTGGCTATTGGCTGGCTGATCAGTCACAAGGGACCCGCCTGGCGATTGCCACAGGGTGATTTAGTGGTGCTTCTGGAGCGTGGAATAACGCTGCTGTGGCAAAGATTTAAGCAACTGAGTCCAGTACCGGTGTTACCCACCTGGCTAGCTGGTTTGGACGCATTGAAAACCCTCTACAATCAGCCTCTGCCCGAACAACTGGCAAAAAGTCAGATCACCTGGTTATTCGCTGCTGTAGTCATACTGGCAACACTGATCATGGTAGTGACAGCTTAGCGGCAGACTGGAAACCAGCCTGCCGCTCTGGCTTCAACTGGCCTGAATCGCTACCTTCAACACCCCATCACGCTGGTGTGAAAACAGATCATAGGCTTCAGTGATGTTTTCCAGCTTATAGCGGTGTGTCACCATCGGTCCAAGATCCACACGCCCGGAGGCAATCACATCCATCAGACGGCGCATACGCTCCTTGCCCCCCGGACAGAGAGAGGTAATGATCTTGTGATCACCCAGCCCGGCACAGAAAGCATCCAGAGGAATCGACAGATCACTGGAATACACCCCCAGGCTGGACAACGTACCGCCTGGTTTGAGCACCCGCAAAGCAGCTTCGAAGGTTGACTGCAAACCCAGCGCTTCAATGGAGGCATCCACGCCTCGACCGTTAGTTAGCTTGAGAATTTCAGACACCACATCGACTTTACGAAAATCCAGTGTGATGTCAGCGCCCATCTGCTTCGCTATTGTCAGACGCTCATCGATACCATCCACGACAATAATACGGCTGGCCCCACGCAGTTTCGCACCCGCTGTAGCACACAGCCCTATCGGCCCCTGAGCAAATATAGCCACGGTGTCACCAATACGAATATTGGCCGCTTCAGCGCCAGCAAAACCGGTTGACATGATATCCGGACACATCAGCACCTGTTCATCGGTCAGTCCATCCGGCACAGGTGACAGATTGGCCTGCGCATCCGGCACCAACAGGTATTCAGCTTGTGCACCATCAATGGTGTTACCGAAACGCCAGCCACCCATGGGTTTGTATCCATGCGAGTGACTGCCGCCATCCTGTGACGAACAACCATCCTGACAAGCATAGGAGGTAAAGCTCGGGCAGATAGCACCGGCTATGACACGCTGCCCTTCCTGGTAACCCTGTACATTCATACCCAGTTTTTCAATCACACCCACCGGTTCATGCCCGATAGTTAACCCCTTGGCAACCGGATATTCCCCTTTAAGAATATGCACATCTGTGCCACAAATGGTTGTAGTAGTCACCCGGATCAGCGCATCATTCGGGCCAATTTCCGGTACCGGTTTATCGTCTATTTCGATTCGGCCGGGTTCAACGAACACTGCCGCTTTCATCATCATCGCCATCTCTGTATCTCCTTAAATTTAGCAATCCTTTTTATAAGGTTTTTATTAATCATCTTAACTGTAGATCATGGCCCTCAACTCTGCCATTCAGCCCCAGTGAACAGTGTTTGAGCCACAGGCAGACACGCAGTACACTGACTGTTCGAGTTGATGGATCTGAATGGAAGAGACACTGATGCAATTCAAAGGTACCGAACGCTACGTCGCGACAAACGAACTGCAAATGGCGGTGAATGCCGCGCTTACCTTGCAGCGCCCCCTGCTGATCAAGGGTGAGCCGGGCACAGGCAAAACCCTGCTGGCCGAAGAAGTGGCGGCAGCGCTGGATATGCCGCTATACACCTGGCATGTTAAATCCACCACCAAAGCACAACAGGGGCTGTACGAATACGATGCGGTGTCACGCCTGCGCGATTCACAGCTGGGCCATGATAAGGTGCATGACATCAGCAACTACATAGTCCCTGGCAAACTCTGGCAAGCCTTTACCAGTGACCAGCCTGCCGTGCTGCTGATCGATGAAGTGGACAAGGCCGATATTGAATTTCCCAATGACCTGTTACTGGAACTCGACCGCATGGAGTTCTATGTTTATGAAACCCAACAACAGATCAAAGCCACGCACCGTCCACTGGTGATTATCACCTCCAATAATGAAAAAGAGCTGCCGGATGCATTTCTGCGGCGCTGCTTTTTTCACTATATTCGCTTTCCCGACCAGGACACCATGCGCCAGATTATTGAGGTGCACTTTCCTGCCATTCAGAAACAACTGGTTGAGAAAGCCCTGGAGGTATTTTATGACCTGCGGGATATTTCCGGATTAAAGAAAAAGCCCAGCACCTCGGAGCTGGTTGACTGGCTCAAATTGCTGATGGCCGACAACCTGGCTCGCGAAGTACTGCTGGAAAAAGACAGTGCATCAGCGGTTCCACCCCTTTGTGGCGCGTTGATCAAGAATGAACAGGACGCCAGTCTGCTAGAGCGCCTGGCGTTTATGATCCGGCGCCAGCAGCGCTGATCAGCCTAAGGAAATACGATGCTGATCGATTTTTTTCAAGCCGTACGTGCGGCCAAAATTCCCGTCACACCCAGAGAGCTGCTGGATCTTATCCGCGCACTGGAGGCTGATCTGGCCTTTGCCGATCTGGATGGTTTTTACTTGCTGGCACGTACCTGTCTGGTCAAGGATGAAAAATACTATGATCGCTTTGATCTGGCCTTCTCCCGTTACTTCAAGGGAATAGGCCAGTTAGACACCAGTGTGGAACAGCTGATTCCGGATGACTGGCTGCGCCAGACCTTCGAGCGATACCTGAGCGAAGCCGATAAGGCTGAACTGCAGAGCCTCGGCAGCCTGGACAAGCTGCTGGACACACTGAAGCAGCGTCTGGAAGAACAGCAGGGCCGTCATGCCGGTGGTAATAAATGGGTTGGTACCGGCGGTACCTCACCCTTTGGCCATGGCGGTTACAACCCTGAAGGGATTCGTATTGGTGGCAAATCCACACACCGCCGCGGGGTTAAGGTCTGGGAAAAACGCGAGTTCCGCAATCTGGATGATCAGCAAAATCTGGAAAACCGCAATATTCAGGTGGCGCTGAAACGCCTGCGCAAATTTGCCCGCACCGGGGCTGAAGAAGAGCTGGACCTTGAAGGCACTATTCGTGCTACCGCCAGAAATGCCGGGCATCTGGATCTGAAAATGGTGCGGCAAAAACACAATGCCGTCAAAGTCCTGCTGTTCCTCGACATCGGCGGCTCCATGGATGATCATATCAGCCTGATCGAAGCGCTGTTCAGCGCCTGTCGTACTGAGTTTAAGCATCTGGAACACTTCTATTTTCATAACTGCCTGTACGAATCTGTGTGGAAAGATAACCGGCGACGTTTCAATGAACGCACCGCCACACTGGACCTGTTGCATAAATACGCTCAGGACTACAAGGTCATTTTTGTTGGTGATGCCTCCATGTCACCCTATGAAATCGCCGTACCAGGCGGCAGTGTTGAGCATATGAACACAGAGGCAGGAAAAACCTGGATGCAACGCGTGACCGATACCTGGCCAGGTTTGGTCTGGCTCAATCCCGTGCCCCAGCAATACTGGCCCTACACCCAATCGATTGGCATGATGCAGCAACTGGTGCAACAGCGTATGTTTCCAATGACGCTGGAAGGCCTGGATGCCGCTATGCGCCATCTGAGTAAAACCTGAGCCAGAGCAAACAGTTGTTTACTCAGTCTTGCAGTTAAGCGACAAGCCTTCTAGAGTTAGGCCTTTGATAAACCTTAGGGAAGCGGTTGAGCTATGTTTGATGCATGGTTGTTCGTGGCAGTAGTGTTTTTTTTTATTAATCCTCTCCAGTATCGTATTGAGTTGGACCAACTTCTTCACCCTGAGAAAGATTCAGCGCACCTTAGCCGAGCTGGAAAACCAGCGTCCAACTGAGAATGCCACTCGGGGGCAGCCGCCAGCCAAACCACAGAACAGTCAGGCTGACACGCAAGCGGATCCAAGCCGTAATCTTAGCGCCAGGGTCATGGCAAGGCAGACAGCCACAGCTCCCCCCCCTGAAACAGCTACCGACCAGGACGCTGACTTCGATACGCTAGCTCCTGAGTCCGCAGCACAACCCACTGACCCTTGGGGGGCCGGCCTGCGAAGCCTAAACCACAGACACAGACACAGGTTAAACAAGCAGAAGACACGGTGACGGCCGTACAATCGTCGCTCAAAGCCAACTGGATGGTCTGGCTGGGAGGCTTGTGTGTGGGCTTATCTGGTATTTTCCTCGCGCGTTATTCGATTGAACAAGGCTTGCTGGGGCCGCAGGCCAGGATTCTGCTCGGTATTCTGTTAGGTCTGGGATTACTGGTCGCCGCCGAATGGCTCAGACGTAAAACGCAGACCGTCTATACCGCTGTTGCGGCACTGGCAGGGGGTGCCAGCGTGGTGCTCTACAGTGTCATCCTGTCAGCACTGCATCTGTATCAACTCTGGCCGCCGATGCTGGTATTTGCCCTGCTGGCTTTGGTCTCTCTGGGCAGCATGCTGCTGGCCGTCTGGCATGGTCCGGTTCTGGCGTTAATCGGTATTACCGGTGCCTACCTGGTACCCCTGATGCTGGGCAGCAGCGGCAGTGATCTGCTACCCGTGCTGATCTATGTGTTGATCATTACCGGATCGTCACTGGTTCTGCAGCGCTATGTTCAGAAAAGCTGGCTATTTGCACTCACACTGGCGGGAGCCTTAGCTGGTGGTGGTTAGTGCAGCTCAGTGGTCGTTCACTGGAGTGGACCGGACTCTATCTGACCTTGAGTGCCTATCTGTTTCTCAGTATTCCTGCTCTTAACGTCCGCCTGATGCACGCCATTGCAGATCAACCCAAACGCCGTTCAGTCAGAGCCTTTCTGCGCTTTGATAGCGATGCTCAGCAACGCCTGTTCATCGGCCTGGTATTGATCACCCTGGCACAGGCAATCAGTATTGCCCTGCACCCCGATTGGCAATCGGCGCTGTGGTACTGGTCACCGCTGTTGTTGCTGTTGCTGTTTGCCAGCCGTTTCAATGAAAGCCTGAAACTCCTGCCCTGGTGCACAGCCGTGTTACTCTTCTCCAGTCTGATTGCCGCGCACCTGCATTCAGGCTGGCAGATGCAATTGAGGTTCAGCTCCCTGCCGCCAGAGCAGCAACCGCTACTATTGCAGTTACTGTTATTCTGGACCCTGGCCTTTTGTGCACACGCCTTCTGGCAACTACGCAGCCACTGCCGCTACCCGGCACTGGTACTGTCCTTGGGCATACTCGCCCCGCTGATCGCACTGGCACTGGCCTGGCAACTGGCCGGTGATCTGTTACAAGACTGGTTCTGGAGCGCCGCATCTCTGTTATGTGGCCTGGCCTATATTGGCCGTGCACAACTGCGGGCGAAGCAGGATCGCAGCCGTAGCTGGCTGATCTTTGCCGGTCACCTGGCTACTCCCTTGCCGCCGTGATACTGCTGGAACCGGCCACCCTGACACTGGCACTGGCGGCTCAGGTGGTTTCACTGGCCTGGCTACACCAACAACATCCCGATCCGCTGCTAAGCGGGGTAATGAAAGCCCTGATCATGCTGATTCTGGCTCGCCTGACCCTGCAACCCTGGGTGTTGCAGCAGTATGATACATCCCTGCTCAGTTATGGCGGTTGCCTGCTACTGGTGCTGATTGCCAGCCGAATCAATCACCAGGACAAGTTAGCACGCTGGCTGGAAGGAGCCAGCCTGCATCTGCTGGTACTTTTCCTGGCGATGCTGCTGCGCTACTGGCTGCATGATGGCGCACTCTTTGTACACCACTACAGCTTCACCGAAGCGGCCTTCAACACCCTGATTTGGGGAGCGCTCGGACTGGTGTATTACTACCGCAGCGGCATGGCTGAGAATACCCGCAGGCTCTGCCTGTTCGCCTCGCGTCTGTTGTTGCTGGCCGCCGTACTTAACTATCTGCTACTACTCAGTTGGCTCAACCCGCTGTTCAATCCACAGATCAGCCTCAGCAGCACGCCCGTATTTAACGGCCTGCTGCTGGCCTATGCGGCTCCGGTACTGGTGTTTGTGCTGGCTGCTCGCTGGTATCTACAGGAATACCGCACAGTTTTCTGGGGACTGGCCGGCGTCGGCAGCTGGATTTTTGTTACCCTGGAGGTTCGTCACCTGTGGCAGGGCAGTCTGTCGACTGTTCTGCCGATGCAAAGTGGTGAGTTATACAGCTATTCCCTGGTCTGGCTACTCATGGCGGCGAGTGCCATGCTGTTGGGGTCACTACGCCAATGGATACGTCTGTATCAGACGGGCATGCTGCTGCTATTGATCACCATTGCCAAAATCTTCCTGATCGACATGTCCGACCTGACCGGCCTGCTGCGAGTGGCCTCGTTTATGGGATTGGGCCTGTGCTTACTGGGTCTGGCGTTTATGCATCAGTGGCTGGGCGTCCGCAGGGCGACTGTCAGCCAGCCTGCGGACGCATCCACACCGACAGATCCGTAAAAATAAAATCAACGCAGATTGCGCAAATTCTGACAAGAATACAGCAAGATCTGACAGCTATTTTCCAGCTGAGTGATGTAGATTATTGGAGACAATATAGAGGAATAAAACCGGTTACTGAACAATGAAGCTTCCTAGTTTCAAGAGTCTTTGGATTAGCCAGTAGGAGATAGATCATGACCCGCTTGGAGTCTTCACACGAGGCTAATCATCATTTCATTATTCAGACCCTTGTTCTATTACTGGGCGTAAGCGTCGTTGGCTCTAATGCTTTTCTAATGAGCCCAGTGATGCACGACATCAGCGCCAGTCTAAGCTCAAGCGTTGGTGAAACGGCACGCGCTGTAGCGGCTTATGGAGGGACACTGGCCTTAACCGGACTATTCCTTACCGGGTATGTGCAAAGGTTTGGGTATAAAACAGCCCTTATGCTATCTGGAGCGGTGCTCACAGGCGGCATTGCCTCTACAGGCCTGGCGTGGAACTGGCAAATGCTAGTAGTGAGTCAGGCCATTGCTGGATTGGGTGCAGGCATAATGCTACCGACGCTCTACTCTATGACCGCCGTAATCTCACCTAAAGGAAAAGAGTCTGCCACCTTAGGAAAGGTCATAACGGGTTGGTCTTTAGCCATGGTCGCTGGCGTGCCGTTGAGTGCATTTATCGCTGACTTGCTGTCATGGCGCTATGCTTATTTCTTAGTCAGTGGTTTGAGTCTGGCCGCAACCTTGGGTTTTTTGTGGCTACCCAAGCATGAGACTGGCAACAGAACAGAACCAACGTCATTACGCTCTGCATTCACGCTACCCGCTTCCCTGCCAACCTTTCTGATCTGCTTTCTTTACATGGTCAGCTTCTATGGCGTTTTTACCTTTTTGGGAAGTCATGTTCAATTGACGTTGCACTATTCCACCTTTTTTTCTGGCCTAACGGTGCTGGCTTATGGAGTAGGCTTCGGAGTGGCTGGACTGACCGGGAAGCGACTGGATGAACACACGCCGCAAAAACTCATTAAACCAACCCTGTTCAGCCTGACACTGATTTACCTGTCTTTTGTTCTTCTGGCAACGAGTTACTGGTTGTTGCTTGCCGGGTGCTTTATCTGGGGTTTTGCCAACCAGCTCGGACTTAACTGCCTGGTATCAATTCTAACCCAGCTTGATCAGAACCAGAGAGTAAGGTTGTTGGGGATATACAGCGCCGTAGCCTATAGCGGCACTATGGTAGCCGGTATAACCTTCGGGCTGATGTATGATATCGGGTCTTTTAACACCTTATTAGTGGCTGCATCAGCTTTGTGTTTCGCATCCTTTTTAATTAGCACAACGGCCTATAAACGTTGATTTTTATCATTAGTTTTTGTTGATTGGATTAACTGGCCAGTTTGTGTTTGTTCTACTTCCTGTTTATGCTCATTTGTTATTCAGTCAGCAATTAAGGCACAGCAATGGCTTCAAGCAGCACTGAGTTAGTACAGGGATGCGACTACATTCGCTCTATTCCGGGGAAGCTTCTTCTAAGCTCCAGCGGCTTCAGCCTGGATGGTTGCTTTGTTGGCTGGCATACCCAGCCTAACGCATTTATTGAAAGTAACCGACCTGCTACCACAGATCATCAATTTGTATTATATGAATCCGCACAAGAGCAGGGTGAATATCAGTATAACCAGGGTTTATGGAGAAAATACACCAAGCGAACCCATGACTGGTACATTGCTCCTGCCAATGAAAACAGTATCAGCTGGCGCTCAGTTACAAGCCACTCAACCCAGACCCCATCGATTTTCCGAATCCATATAACACCAGGAAAACTTCAATCTAAAGCCCTGGAAATGTTTTCTACCCATGCTTCTTCTCTGCAATTAGATCATAGAATGAACATTCAGGACTCATTGATGCTTGGGTTAGCCGGTGAACTTAAGCAGGAATTAAAAAGCCCCTGTAATTCATCGCTCCTGTACATTGAGCAACTAATCGACACCTTCTCTACCTACATTTTAAAACGTTATTGCCAATTAAACGCTGAGACTAGCAGTCGATTGCCGACGCTGAGCTTAACCCGCCAGCATAACCTGATTGACTATATCAATGATAATATTGGCAACGAACTTTCACTGGAGGCGCTTGCTGGCCGGGCCAGCTTGAGCAAGTATCATTTTGCCAGGGCGTTCAAGGAATCCTTCCGGACCACCCCGCATCAATATGTATTGAGATGCAGAATAGAGCACGCCATTGATCTACTGAGAAACACTGACTTTCCTATTTCCATCATTGCTGAGCAATGTGGATTTAGTAGTGCTTCTCGATTTTCAAAAGTGTTTTCTATTCTGCAGGGAATCAGCCCAAATCAATACCGTTATCGGCTAATAAATTAACGCTGACTGCGGTAAATTTTTTCAGCATTCATGCGGCTGCCCCAGGGCAGGCCGCTGTTCTGCCAGCCATTGACCACACGCATACCTGACTGTGGACCTTCTTTGGCTGAGCCGCCTGAAAGCCATTGATGACATAGTCGGTATTACTAAAGCCTTGCTCTTGCAAATAAAGTGCGCTGGGCTCACCGCGCTCACTGCCGGAACGGCACATGGTGATCACCTGCGCACTTTTATCCAGCCCACGTGCTTCCAGCAGAGCTTCAACTTCGGCCGCAAAATTCGGGTTCACCGACATGCGAAAGCGATTATTTTCTGCATCCCAGTCATAGCGATCAACCTGCATAAACGGAATATTGGCATCCACGACATCGGTTGAGCCAATAAACATGACCTCTACCGGATCGCGAACATCAATAAACAGTATTTGATCACCTTGCTCCTGCTTCAGAGCATAGGTTTCTTCAGGCGTCAGGCCCATGGCCAGCACTGGAGTGGAAAGCAACACAGACAAAGCCGCTGTAGCAAGAAGGGTTCGCATCGATATATTCCCTGGTTATAAATTAGAATATATTAATATTAGTAGATTACAGGCCTTCGGGCAATGCATGCTTTAGCCTATATGCCCGCAAGCAACCAGATAGCATCAACTCGGTGAAGTGCTGAGCAACATCTCCGCATAGCCTTCGCGAAAACTGGGGTAATGCCAGGTAAACCCGGTATCCTTTAAACGCTGATGACTAACCCGCTTACTCGGGCGTTGCATTGGCTGCTCTACTACATCATCTATTCCCATCTGCCCATGCAACCAATGCAACAGGTCATGGAGAGCGACCGGACAGGTATCTGTCAGGTTATAAGCTGCGGCTGTATCCAGGCCCTGACGGCGCCGCTGAATCAGGTGGGTTACCGCCCTGGCGGCATCATCAATATGAATGCGATTGGTGTACACCGGTTGATCAGAATCCGGCAAGATGCCGGTTCGAGCCTGTCGCAGCATGAATTCCCGTCCAGGCCCATAGAGACCCGATGGACGCAGCAAGGTCACAGGCTGCGACTGTTTAAGCCAAAAGTTTTCAGCGTCAACCAGTACTCGCGCCGTTTCCCGCTGGGGATCTATGAGCGCATCTTCATCGACCCACTCACCCTGCTGCTGCCCGTAAACACCAGTAGAGGAGATCAACCAGACATGCGCTTGCGGAGCCTCTCGGCGCAACCAGTCTGCGGCCTGCTGCGCTACTGCCAGATAAGCCCGGCGATAGGCCTCAGCACCTGATCCGGATGGCGATATGCACAACACCACATCATCCGGTATCAGGCTAGAGCCAGCCCAGGGTAATGCCGCATCCTGTTGCCAGAGTTCAATATCGGCGGGTGCCTGGTTACCACGACGCATGCCTACCACGCGGTTTCCAGCCTTGACGCCCAGTCGGGCAATACGACTGCCCAAGTCGCCCAACCCTACCATCAATAGTGTTTCAGCCATGCGTCATGCTCCTTTTGCAGACAGCCACAGAGGGTAAATTTCACTATCACCCCTTGGTGCAAGCCATGTTATTATTAAGCCAAATCATCAGATTAACATTGAATCGGAAGCCAGAACCATGACCAGAAAATACGCCCTGATGACGCTCACTTTAAGCGTGTTGCTATTCAGCAGCCTGACCCTGACTGGCTGTAATACCGTTGAAGGGCTGGGCAAAGATATCAAGCGTGGCGGTGAAAAAATTGAACGCGTCGGACGCAACTGATCAAAAAACCAATCAAGGCGTCAGTTTTAGCTGTCCAGTTTCTTCAATATTGATCATCGGCAACAGGCGTCCGGCATCCAGCCGGGCGTTAAAACTGTAATTAAGACTTTGGCGTTGAGTGTTGCTGAACAGGTCACCCAATAGCCGCGCACTGCCAAACAGATCCGGACTGGCCTGTATCACGAAATCTGCCTGGCCATAGGCCGGTACCGTCGGAATATCCGGCGTAGCGCCACTGAGAATACGATACCCTTCTATTTCAACCGCGTAGGTCATGCCACGAAAGGGCAACGCGGAACGGTTGGGGTTAATGATCTGTATGCCAATGTCGAAACGCGGTGCAACGCCTACTGTATTGGGCGCCAGCGTAAATGAGGTGATATTGACCTGGGGTTTTTCATAATTACCAGACAGTGCTGCGCAGGCATTCAGCCCCAGCAGCACAACCAACAAACCAACGAGCTGATATATTTTTCTCATCCTGCATTCCTTTGTTTACAGACAAACCTGTATTTATAAGAACATCTGACGGATGAGCCTTAGCTGAACAGAGCTACCGACTAAACCACCACCTCAGCCAGATTCCCTTTACTTTCCAACCAGGTCTTGCGATCTCCAGAGCGTTTTTTTGCCAACAGCATATCCATCAACTCCATGGTGCCGTCGGTCGAATCCAGTGTTAGCTGCACAAGTCGGCGGGTATCTGGTGACATGGTGGTTTCACGCAGTTGCAACGGGTTCATTTCACCCAAGCCTTTGAAACGCTGTACGCCGATTTTGGCATTACGGCGTTCAGCCCGAATACGGTCAATGATGGCATCACGCTCCTCTTCGTCCAGGGCGTAAAACACCTCTTTAGCAACATCGATACGGTAGAGAGGCGGCATAGCGACATAGATATGTCCGGCTTCGACCAGCGGACGGAAATGCTGTACAAACAACGCACACAGGAGTGTGGCGATGTGCAGACCGTCGGAGTCGGCATCGGCGAGAATACAGATTTTGTTATAGCGCAAGCCCTCCAGTTTGTCTGAGCCAGGATCTACGCCGATGGCGACAGAGATATCATGAATCTCTTGCGAGGCGAGCACTTCGGACGAGTCCACCTCCCAGGTATTCAGGATTTTACCGCGCAGGGGCATAATTGCCTGAAACTCACGGTTACGTGCTTGCTTGGCTGAGCCGCCAGCGGAGTCCCCTTCCACCAGAAACAGTTCGGAACGATCCGTATCCGCACCGGAGCAGTCGGCCAGCTTACCCGGCAACGCTGGCCCTTGGGTGATCTTTTTACGCACCACTTTTTTGTTGCTGCGCATGCGCTTCTGGGCATTATTGATCACCAGCTCAGCGATCTTTTCACCCTCTTCCACATGCTTGTTCAGCCACAGGGAGAAGGCATCTTTTACCGCACCGGAGATAAACGCCGCAATACCACGGGATGAAAGACGCTCTTTGGTTTGCCCGGAAAACTGCGCATCACGCATTTTCGCCGACAGTATGTAACAACACCTGTCCCAGATATCGTCAGGGGCCAGCTTGACGCCACGGGGTAACAGATTACGTATCTCACAGAACTCACGCATGGCTTCCAGCAGACCGGTACGCAAACCATTGACGTGGGTGCCGCCCTGAGCCGTCGGGATCAGGTTGACATAGCTTTCGGCGGTAATTTCCCCGCCATCCACCAGCCACTGCAACGCCCAGTCTACAGCATCTTCCTGACCGGTCAGGCTGCCGGTAAACGGCTCTTCCGGCAGAGTTTCCCATACCTGAGTGGTGCCTGTAAGATAGGATTCCAGCCCGGCTTCATAGAGCCAGACTTCCTGCTCTTTTTTGCCGCTGCTCATATCAGTGAAGCTGACTTTCAGGCCAGGACACAATACCGCTTTGGCACGCAGATTATGCTTCAGGCGCGTCAGGCTGAATTTTGGGCTGTCGAAGTATTTAGGGTCCGGGGTGAAGCGAACCGTTGTACCGGTATTGCGCTTGCCACAGCTGCCGATCACTTCCAGATCAGAGACTTTTTCACCATCAGCAAAGCCGATCCGGTGCACCTGTCCGTCACGGCGTATCTCTACATGCAGGAGTTTTGACAGGGCGTTAACCACAGACACACCCACACCATGAAGACCACCGGAAAAGCTGTAGTTGTCGTTATTGAACTTACCCCCGGCATGCAGCCGGGTGAGAATCAATTCCACCCCGCTCACGCCCTCTTCAGGGTGAATATCCACCGGCATGCCGCGACCATCATCGCTGACCGACAGTGAGCCATCTTCGTGCAGCACCACATCAATTTCTTTGGCATGGCCAGCCAAGGCCTCATCTACGGAGTATCGATAACTTCCTGAGCCAGATGGTTAGGTCTATCGGTTTCGGTGTACATCCCCGGTCGACGTTTGACCGGATCAAGACCACTGAGAACTTCAATCGCATCGGCATTATATTGTTTGGTCATGCGTTTTCCTGTTTAACCTTCGACTACTTCAGGTAAAGAGATAAGGGGCGGTAACTCGACACGCCCTTGGGCAAAAGCCACTACAGCCGGAATCAGTCTATCAAACGCCTCAAAGCCGTGACTGCCCCCTGGTTGCACATAGTGCACCGCCTGTTGGTATTTTTCTACCGCCTCACGGTAATCCAGGGTTTCATCCGCCGTTTGCACCAGCAACAGATAACGTGAAGGATCTTGCAGTTGCTCGACACGCAGCGCCTGCAATTGCTTCAGGTGCTCACGGGTCAGATGGTAGCGCTCATGGGTATAGATATTTTCATTTTCGCCCAGCCAGTCCGCCAGCAGACGATCCGGATTAACAGCTGGATTCACCAACACACTGCGTAATCGCGGGTTCTGTTCGGTCAACCAGGTGCTGTAAAAACCACCTAGCGAACTACCAATCAGGGTAATGTCACGATCCCAGGCGGCATCGATCAGCAAGCCTAACTGACGAACCGCTTCGGCTGGCCAGTGAGACAAGCTGGGTACCAGCAGATCTGCAGGCGAATCGGCGGCTGACAGCAGACTCTTGAGTTGTTGCGCTTTCCATGAGTCCGGTGAGCTGTTAAAGCCGTGCACATAGATCAGCAGCGGTTTGTGCCTGGTGTTTGTCATCAGAGAGCGTCCTTGTCTTGATTGTCCAATGTGACACTTTCACACCCTGCCTCTATTCTCCCATCTGGCCAGAGTTGATACCAGCGGTAGGCGGGTAAAGTCACCGCGGTATCCGGTTGAAACTGGGCAGCGGTTGAGGGTGATGACCACACACACACGCCCTGGCGCTGCCAGCTCAGTGCCTGATGCAGGTGACCACAGATCACTGCTTTGCACTGGGGTGCCCGTTCAATTACGGCCCAAAACGCATCCGCATTGCTGAGCATAATCTGGTCCTGCCAATCGGTGCCACTGGGTAAGGGATTGTGGTGCAGGGCAATCAGGGTAGGTGTATCCATGGTTGCTTGCAGCTGCAGCGCTAAACCTTCCAGACTTGCAGGCGATACCGCACCACTGCCACGGCCATCGGGTTCATGATTAGAATCCAGGCAGATCAACTGCCAGTCCTGCAAAGGAGTAACCTCAGCAAACAGCTGCGGTGCCGCCTGCTGCATCGCCGGGACATTGTCATGATTGCCGGCAAACCAGATGATGGGAAGCTCTAAAGGAGCCAGCAACGCGAGTAATTCCCGGTAAACCGCAGCATCAGCATGATGTACCAGATCTCCGCTGAGCAGCAACAAATCAAAATGGCGCTGTGAATGACGAAGGTGTCTGACTACAGCCTGCAGTGTGTGGCGAGGATCGACCCCGCGAAACAGTTCACCAGCCTGAGGGGTCAGGTGACAATCACTCAGTTGTAATAAAGATACCGGCTTCATGAAAGCAGCACCGGCTCCTGTTCCTGGCCATAACGCAGGCACTGATTGAGCCATTCACTCAGATAGAGGTTCAACTGATGCTTTTCATCCGGCTGGTGCATATCCGGATTGGGGTAACCATACACACCACTGAGCTGACGACGTCGGCGGGCACAGATCACCTCGGCCATACCGGCATCATGGTAAAGGCGGATCACCAGTTCTGGCGCTTCAAGCCAGCGCGACCCACCTGGCTGTGACTGGCGCATAATCACCGTGCTGGTATAACGAAACACTTCATCAACTTGCAGGGTCACACGTACCTGCTGTGCATTGTGACACAGGTCGAATTCTCGGCACATCGCCTGCTGCTGCGGTAGCAGTTTTAGCAGGCGGGCATAGTTTCCCTGACAAATCGCCATCTGGCGGGTCAGGTCGGGTACGTATTTACGCTTCATTGTCTCTCTGGATTAACCCAACACCGCGTTCACGGATACTCGGGTAGTTAAGCTTAAGCCACTGAACCGCGATGATAATCGCACCATTGTTCAACTGGCCAGCATCAAGTAGTTCAAAAACGTCGTTAACGGCGAGTCGCAGCACACGAATATCTTCACCTTCATCAGCCAGCCCATGCAAACCTTCAGCGGCACTGGCATCAACAAAACCATACAGCAGATGAATCCATTCATCCATACCACCGGGGCTGGGTAAATACCCCATGATTGGGGTCAGATACTGTACGGCAAGGCCAGCTTCTTCCAGAGTTTCCCGCTCAGCAACAGCCACGGCGCTCTCATCACTTTCAATCATGCCCGCGACCAGTTCCAGCAACCAGGGACCACCCGGAGCCGCTAAAGCACCGGGACGAAACTGCTCTATCAACACCAGCTCTTCATGCTGTGGGTCCAGCAATAGCACAGCAACAGCATTACCACGGCGAAAAATTTCCCGTGTTACAGTTTCCTGTTCACCATCAAAACGCGCATGCTGCAGCTGCA
This sequence comes from Nitrincola sp. A-D6, assembly GCF_000764495.1. Classification (GTDB taxonomy): domain Bacteria; phylum Pseudomonadota; class Gammaproteobacteria; order Pseudomonadales; family Balneatricaceae; genus Nitrincola. Next base: position 6,085 of record NZ_JRLB01000090.1, on the reverse strand, counting down.
GCTGATGCATTTTAAAAAAACCGTTATATACACAGCGATCATCTTTAACCCTTACATCCTGTTGCGTAAAGGCTGGCTGCCAATTTTTCATGTTTCCCCCTGCTGTTCCAGTACATAGAGCAGAAAACTTTCAGCCGATACCGGGCGGCTATACCAGTAGCCTTGAAAACCACTACAATTCACATCAAGTAAAAAGTCGCGTTGTGCCTGGGTTTCTACGCCTTCTGCTACAACCCAGAGATTTAACTCACTGGCAAGACTGATAATAATACGTGTTATCGCTGCATCATTGGCATCAGACGGTAAGCCATCAATAAAGCAACGATCAATCTTCAACTGATCCAGAGGCAACTGCTTGATATAGGCCAGCGACGAGTAGCCGGTACCAAAATCATCCAGCGCAAAACCTATTCCCTGCTGTTTCAGAAAGCGCATACGCTCAATAGCGAAATCTATATCATCAATCAGCAGACTTTCAGTCAATTCCAGTTTAAGTCTTTCTGGCTTAATTGCATATTGCGCCACCAACGCCAGTAGTGCATCTACAAAGTCGGCTTGTTTAAACTGATGAGTGCTGATATTCACTGACAGCGTAAGATCACGTGTCTGCTCTCGCTTTGTCCAATCCGACAATTGCTGGCAGGCTGCTTCCAGTACCCAATGACCCAGAGGCAAAATCAAACCAGATGCTTCAGCCACAGGAATAAATTCAACCGGACCAACTAACCCTCGCTGTGGATGTTCCCAGCGAACCAATGCTTCGGCACCAGTTACTATGCCAGCCGCATTGACCTGGGGCTGATAGTAAAGCAACAGCTGCTCCTGCTCTATGGCAACACGCAATTCAGACTCCATCTGTGCACGCAATGAAATAGCTTCCTGCATGGCTGGGTCATAGAAATACAGGCGATTACGACCCGCCTCTTTGGCTTTATACATCGCCAGATCAGCTTGTTTGAGTAAGTCATCGGCTGCGACACTGCCATTAATCAGCGTAATGCCAATGCTCGGCGTACTGTAATGAGATTGACCTTCAAAACGATATTCCTGGCGCAGGGTTTCGAGTATTTTATCGGCCACTTTGCGGGCAACACTTCCGGCATCAGGCTCACTGCTACTCAGACTCCCCAGCATCACCACAAACTCATCGCCACCAAAACGCGCTACGGTATCTTCCTCACGGACACAAAAGCTCACTCGGTGGGCGACCTGCTGCAGCAACTGGTCACCTGTATCGTGACCTAGCGTATCGTTGAGCGTTTTAAAGTTATCCAGATCAATAAACAATAACGCGCCATATTCCTGGTTACGTTGATTACGTCGTTGCTGCAACTCCAACCGATCAATCAGCAGGCGTCGGTTAGCCAATCCGGTCAGGGCATCATAAAAGGCTAAATGACGGATCTTATCCTCCATCGCCTTGCGCTCGGTAATATCGGTAGAAATACCACAAAGACCGTATACTTTGCCGTTCTCACTACGCAGAGGCAGTTTCACCGTCATAAAGACATGGTTATTGCCATTAGAACACAGGGTACGCACCTCTTCGGTAGCCACCCGCTGCTCCTGAAGTATCACTCTGGCATCATCTTCCGCTGTTTGTGTGGCAGAATCGGCATCAAAAAAAGCGCTGTCTTGCTGCCCCAATATCTGCTCAACTGACATGCCCAGCAACTTTTCCATATTGCGGTTAACATAAGAGTATCGATAGTGGGTATCCTTGATGAAAATATACGCTTCGACACTATTCAATATGGTCGTGAGGTTATTTTCACTGCGGCTCAGCTCAATGGCTTTCTCGCTTAGTGCCTTCTGCTGAGCATCCAGTTCAGCGTGGTAAGCCTTGAATAAGCCGGATGACCAGCGCGAAAAGAACAAAGAACCCACTAACGCGACAAACAACGAAAAAACTATCGCAATCAGGTAGGTTTGCCAGGAGTGCGTTGATATGGACTTAAAGGCCTGCACCTCATCCTGAAGTATACCCTTGACTTCATCTTCAAAAATGGTCGATATAAGAATCCAGTCCCAGTGATCAGCGGGTTCCACCAAGGCCATTTTCCATGACGGCTTGCCGGTATTGGGATCCGGCCAAAGGTAGCGCATAAAACCACCACCCTGTTCAGCAACTTCAAGCATCTGACTGATCGCTTGCTGCTCCAGATTGTCGTGTTTCTCAAATTCCTGCTGTTCAAGGTGCGCACTGTCAATCGATAATAACACCTGACCGGTTGTATTGATGATGCCTGTGTAACCCGTTTCACCTATACGACGGTTACGTATCTGTTTGATCATTTGTTGTTGCTGCAGCAACTCCCATTCATAGGTGTAATCACCGGCACCAATCAACCAGTCATAGGGTTCAAAATAACGCACATACGCCAATTTATCCGCCATCGCATCCGGGTTATCCGGTCGATACCAACGATAGGAAGAAAACCCTTCACCGACGGGCTGGCGAGCCGCATCAATCAGCCCCTGCATAATAAAATGACCGGTATCATCCTGATTATCGGGTAGCAACTGACCTTCAAAATGCGGGGCTGTAGGCAAGAGTACAAACCGGCCACTCATTTCATCAATAAAGTAATAGCCACGCTGATCAAAGAAACGTAATGGCCGCAGGGTTTCAATAATTAGCCTTTGTATGTCAGCGTCAGTTTGCAAGCCCTGCTGTTGTTGATAAAGTGCATTAGCCATATCCCAGGCCATATCCACCATTTCAACCAGACCTTGGCGCAGCAGAGTTTCAGTCTGAGAATGAGTAAAGACAATAGAGGATTTGACCGCTTGCATCTCGCGCCATAAACGCTCTTGCAACTGCAGTAAGGAAGACGCTTCGATACGCTGAATGGATGCATTATGCTCGGCAATTTTCTGCCAGGTGAAAAAACCTGACAGAATTAATGTAAGCAGTGTCACAATCAGCAGGGTGCCTACCAAATGCAGGCGCGGTAAGGTTCGGGACTTTTTTTGACAGCTGCATACTTCACTAACCGGCAATGACGTAAACTGTAAATCATAAGCTTTTATAACAAAGCTGACCAGATGAAAGATTTTTGGCTCAGCCAGCTGAAAAATGCCGCAACTGCTGAATTTCTTCTGGCCAGATCGCCGGTTCAATGGTTTCCAGTATCAATGGCATACGTTGAAAGCGAGGGTCCTGCATCAGGTACTTAAATACCGACCACCCAATTTCGCCCTGCCCCAGCGAATGGTGTCGATCAATGCGGCTATTCAAGCTCCCCTTGGAATCATTCAGATGCATTGCTTTCAGATATGCAAACCCCACCAATTTTTCAAACTCGGCAAAGGTTTGCTCACAGGCTTCGGGGGTACGCAAATCATAGCCGCCTGCAAAGATGTGACAGGTATCGATACAAACACCGATACGGGTCTTATCATCAACCTGGTCTATGATCTCCGCCAGATGTTCGAAGCGATAGCCTAAATTACTGCCCTGCCCAGCGGTAGCTCTATGACAGCCGTCACCCCATCAGTCTGATCCAGCGCCAGATTGATCGACTCCGCAACACGAGCGAGGCATTCCGACTCACTGATCTCACGCAGATGGCTACCGGGATGGAAGTTCAACCAAACCAGCCCCAACTGCTCACAGCGTTGCATTTCGTCAACGAAAGCAGCCCGTGATTTAGCCAAAGCATCCGCACCAGGATGCCCCAAATTAATCAGGTAGCTATCATGTGGAAGAATCTGCTCCGGGCGAAAGCATACTGATCACAGCGCTGCCTGAAAGCAGCGATACTGGTTTCAGTTAAGGGTTTGGCATCCCAGCGACGCTGATTTTAGGTGAACAGAGCAAAGGCATTAGCTCCTATCGCCTGTGCATTTTCAGGCGCATTTTCAACACCGCCAGAGGCACTGACATGTGCACCAACCCAATACTCACTCAAAGGCATCTCCTGTCAATTAATCACGAATCGGCTCAGTTAGCTGAAACGCTCTTCAAGGTAGGTATTGATCGCAGCAGATTCATATAACCAGGTAACCCGATCGGCTTCTTCAATCCGCAGGCAAGGCACCTGAATCTTCCCACCCTGCTGCTGCAGTTCCTCACGTGCCTGTGGATCATTTTTGGCATCACGTACGGCCACATTCAGATTCAGTCGGTGCAGTGTGCGACGGGTTTTCACACAAAACGGACAGGCACGAAACTGATACAGCGCCAGTTTCTGTGTAGCCTGGTCAACTTCAGCCTGCAGCTCAGCAGGACGCGGCATCTTGCGTGGGCGGGTAATAAAGTCGATAAAGATAATCAAATTTCCCAAGCCATTACGTAACGCTTTTACTAACATAACCTTCCCACCTAGCTGTAAATCAAAGGCGCTGAGTTTAACAGAATCTGGTGGAGTTAGCAGGCAAACCAGCTTTTCTGGGCTAATGGGCTAATGGGATCGGCTCTGTCTGACACGCCGTAAACCCATCCCTGGGGGCTCCCGTGCGCCTTCCATGGCGCACAGGGTCAGCCAGAGCCGATCCCATCAGCCCTCACAAGCTTGGGTGCCCGCTGAAAGTTTGAAAAGCACTATTTCAGAGTTTGGTATATACGTTGCCCCTGCAGTCTTCTCCAAATCCGTGTGCGATATAATCTGGCACAGGGCTGTCGGCGGGGTGGTGGTATCGCTTTGGGGTGACCGTCTGGCGCCAAGGCCGAAAAATGCTCCTGCATTTTCGGCATTTCCGCCGTCCATGGCGGTCAGAGCGGCAGCCGAGCGGTCATGGATGACGAAAAGCGCGTCACACCAAAGCGATACCACCATCCAGCATGGCACTGATCTAAACCATGAGTCACACCGAACCGATGCCCCCAACATGGCACTAAAGGGTACTGACCCCTTTTAAAAGAAAAACCCGGTGCACTAGGCGACCGGGCTATAAAGGGGGGAACGCTGTTACAATCAGGCAGCGGCTTCGTCTTCCACTGAGGAGCGGATCAGATAATCAAACGCACCTAACGCCGCTGCAGAGCCATTGCCCATGGCAATAATAATCTGTTTATAAGGCACATTGGTTACATCACCGGCGGCAAACACACCGGGAAGATGCGTTTCTCCGTGTGAATTGACTTCGATTTCACCAAAACGTGTCAATTGCAGATCATCTTTCAACCAGTCGGTATTCGGTACCAGACCGATCTGTACAAAGATACCCGCCACATCCACATCGTACATCTGTCCATCGTTACGGTCTTTATAGGTTAAACCGATCACTTTCTTGCCATCACCACGCACTTGCGTCGTTTGTGCCATCTTAATGATGGTGATATTGGCCATGGAGCTGCTTTTTTCTGCAACACCGCGTCAGCACGCAGGGTGTCGCCAAATTCCAGCACGGTGACATGTTCAACAATACCGGCCAGGTCGATAGCTGCTTCAATACCGGAGTTACCGCCACCAATAACCGCGACACGTTTGCCTTTAAACAACGGACCGTCACAGTGTGGGCAATAGGCTACGCCTTTACCACGGTATTCCTGCTCACCCGGTACGTTCATTTCACGCCAGCGCGCACCCGTAGCCAGAATGACCGACTTGCTTTTCAGCGTGGCACCATTTTCAAGGTCGATTTCAACCAGCTTTTCCCGGCGCAGTTTGCGCGCACGCTGATTGTCCATAATGTCGACTTCATACTCTTTAACATGCTGCTCAAGACTGGCAACCAGTTTCGGGCCCTCGGTGTAGTTAACCGAGATAAAGTTTTCAATGCCTACGGTGTCCATCACCTGTCCACCGAAACGCTCGGCAACCAGACCTGTACGTATGCCTTTGCGTGCCGCATAGATCGCTGCCGCTGCGCCGGCGGGTCCACCACCGACAATCAGTACATCGTAAGGCTCTTTTTCGTTCAGGCTGGCGGCTTCACGTTTGTCTGCACCTGAATCGACTTTGTTCAAAATCTCTTTCAGTGTCATACGCCCCTGACCAAACGGCTTGCCATTTAGCAGCACGGTTGGAACGGCCATGATTTCCCGCTCAGCCACTTCATCCTGAAACAAGGCACCATCAATCATCACACTGGTGACGTTCGGATTCAGCACCGCCATCAGGTTCAGTGCCTGCACCAC
>NZ_JRLB01000009.1 GCF_000764495.1 Nitrincola sp. A-D6 | reverse complement strand
GATTTCTGTCAGATCGGCATCCAGGCGAATTTTTTCTTCTTCGAGCTGAGTGCGTTCGTAGAAAACTTCTGAATAACGCGTGCCTAACTCGGTCAGGTTTTCCAGATAAAGCTGTTGTGTACCAAGTGCTTCAGTGAACTGTTCTTCCAGGGTGATTTTTTCCTGTTCCAGTCCCTGTAGATCATCGCGGGTTTTAACCAGCAGCAGATTGGATATGAAGAAACTTAGTGCAGAGAGTAGTAGAAAGAGGGCTACCAGATAGCCTGCTACCTGACTTAAGGTGTATTGGCGAGAACCGCGGACGGTTGTCAGTGTGATGATCAGTTTCTGTCGCAAAATCAGAGAGTCCAGTCTGCAAGGTCGCTGTAATATAACGTTACTGGCTGGCTGGTGTCGAGTAGACAGGCACCCCTTGAGGGGGCCTGTCTGCTAGTCAGCTAAGTTAAGCGCGCGAACGTTCGCGGCTATTGCTGCTGTTACTGCTGTTACTGCGGCGTGGTGCTGGCTTGCGCTTTGGCTTGGCGGCCTGATTATCACGATCCGAAGGTAGATCATCTGACCAGGGGCGGATGTTCAGGGGTTGACCACAGATGCGTGCCCGTTTCAAAATTTGTAACATGGGTGCCGGAATGCTGTTAGGCAGATCGACAGTGCTGAAATTCTCACTGATATCTATGCGACCGATATACTGGCTTTCGACACCAGCTTCATTGGCAATCGCGCCAACGATGTTACCGGGTTTCACACCATGCTGATAACCCACACCTATCCAGTAACGCTGCATGCCTTCGGAGATGGCATCATTACCACGAGGACGGCGAGCCGCAGGCTTGCGATCACTACCGCGCTCATCTCGAGTGTCACGGGTACGTTTTTCACGCACTGGAGCTGGTTCACGCTCATCCATGAACAGCGGTATTTTTTTGTATAGCAGTTTCAGTGCAGCGGCGGCCATCTGCTCCGGGGTCATGTCCGTATTTTCAGAGAACTGCTTAATCAAGGGCAGATAGAGGTCGCAATCTGATGCGGCCGCTTCTAACTCAACTTGCAGACGGGTAACCCGCAGTGCATTGATATCTTTAGCTGTTGGCAGTTCCAGTGTTTCGATCGGTGAGCGTGTTGTGCGTTCAATCTGTTGTAACAAACGCTGTTCTCTAGGTGCAGCAAACAGGATAGCATCACCTGAACGACCCGCACGGCCGGTACGTCCGATACGGTGTATGTAAGACTCAGCATCATAAGGAATGTCGTAGTTGACCACGTGGGTAATGCGCTCGACATCCAGGCCGCGGGCCACAACATCGGTGGCTACGACTATATCCAGGGCGCCGCTTTTGAGCTTATCAACAACTTTTTCACGCTGATTCTGGGCAATGTCACCATGCAGTGCAGCGGCTGGGAAACCGGCGCGGGTAAGCTGTTCAGCCACTTCTTCCGTTGCATTTTTAGTGCGTACGAATACCAGAACACCTTCGTGTTCACGCAGTTCCAGCAGGCGCGTCAGTGCCATGGTTTTGGTCATGCCGCGTACTGTCCAGACACGCTGACGGATGGTGCTGGCCGTGGCTGTTTTGTTAACGATTTTGACAATAGCCGGATCTGACAGGTAATTGTCAGCAATACGGCGGATAACTGGTGGCATAGTCGCTGAAAACAGTGCGATCTGACGCTGTGCTGGCGTGTGCTGCAGAATCCATTCAACATCGTCAATGAAGCCCATGCGAAGCATTTCATCAGCTTCATCCAGTACCAGTGTTTGTAGTTGATCCAGTGCCAGCGTACCGCGACGGATATGGTCCATCACGCGTCCAGGCGTACCGATAACGACATGAGCGCCGCGGCGTAAACCACGCAGCTGCTCATCGTAACCCTGGCCACCGTAGATGGAGAGGGTACGTATACCGGTGAGATGTTTTGAATAGCGTTCGCAGGCTGTCGCTACCTGTAGAGCCAATTCGCGCGTTGGGCCAGAATTAATAGCTGCGGAAAGGTTTTTGATGGATCAAGGCGCTGCAGGAGTGGTAAAGCGAATGCAGCGGTTTTTCCTGTACCTGTTTGAGCCTGGCCAAGCAAGTCGCGGCCTGCCAGTAGAGCGGGAATGGTGCCAGCTTGAATAGGGGAGGGTATTTCATAACCCACATCGTTCAGTGCTTCGAGAATAGGTGCAGATAGACCCAGGTCACCAAAGTTGGTGGGGAGAGTTTCAGTATTGGACATGCTGTGATTTATACCTGATAGAAGAGAGGTGTTTTGTGAAACGTGCCGCTCAGTTAGCAAAGAGGCGGGCCGCACACATTTAAGCAGCAATGCCTCATAAAGAAGCGCAAATTGTACAGATCTACTGGACCTTTGTCTAGACGGTCTTTCCCTCGCTACGGACGCTATTCTCGGACAGCCTCCTAGTGATCTGGAAGAGAGGCGTAGCCCATTAGTATTTCACCAATGATCCTGCGTCGGCCAGCGCGCGGTGTGGCATCTGTTGTTTTTCCAATTCTGAGAAGATCAGAGCCTGGCGGCTGGGGTTAAGTACCGAATCAATTCCGGCAAGCTTAAATTGCATGCGTTGCTGCGTTGTTCTGAACAGACGACGTAACCACATGAAATCAAAATCCGGCGCATCTGAAATAACGCAGTTACTGTTGCCGGCATGCTGGTTAATATAGAGATTTAACTGATCACAGGCCAGCTCAGGTTCGATACCGTCACGAAACAGCTCGGCTCTTTCAATTCCATGAATTTCTTCGGCCACCTCATCCCAGTGAGACCAGTCTGCATGGGGTCTGATTAGAAAACTCAGGGAAGTGTCTGGTTCTTCAGTATTGTAAACACCGATTTCAATCGGGTAGGAGTGATCAGGGTCCAGACCTGAGGCTTCTATGTCAATAATCAGCATGGAAATAATCTAACCTGTGCCTGTGTTTTAAATTGTATGGGGTTGCCGCTAAGGATAGAATCAAAGCATACCATTATTACAATCAATTGACGCTCTTTACAGGAAAGGTGCAATGAAACAGATTGAAAACGATAGCGTAGTTGGTTTTTATTACACACTACGTGATGCGCAGGGTGAAGTCCTTGAAAGTAATCAAGGCGATACACCAATGGTTTATCTGCATGGGCACGATAATATGATTCCCGGGCTAGAGGCTGCTATGGCTGGCAGGTCAGCTGGAGATAGCTTTGAGATCACACTGCAGCCTGAAGATGCCTATGGTGTGCGGGAAGAGGATCAACAGCTCAAAGTGCCGGTCAAGCACCTGCAGGGCATGCCTAAGAATGTGCGTAACTGGCAAGCCGGTATGGTGGCGCTGGTTGAAACTGATCAGGGACCACGGCATGTCACTGTGGTGAAGGTCGGGCGGTTTATGGTGTCGGTAGATACTAACCATCCCCTGGCGGGTAAGGTGCTGACCTACGCCATACAGATAGACTCGGTACGCCCAGCTGAAGCTGATGAGGTGTCGCACGGTCACGCACACGGTCCGGGCGGCCATCATCACTGAAGCCATAGGCGTTAATTAATGTAGCCTGGGGGATAAGTTGTCTAGTTGGGAAGATATTTTCAGGGCGGCGGTTGAGCAGTCCTTTAATGCCGTTTTAATTACAGATGCCAACTTTGAGCAGGGTGGGCCGCACATTATTTTTGCTAATCATGCTTTTTGTCGTATGACCGGCTATTCGCAGGCCGAGCTGCTTGGGCAATCTCCGCGCATGTTGCAGGGCGAGTTTACCGATCAAAAGGTTATTGCGGAATTACGCCATTGCCTGAAACACAATCTGTATTTTCATGGCAGCACCGTGAACTATCGTAAGGAGGGTGTCCCCTACTATGTAGAGTGGAGTATTTCGCCTGTTCGCAATCATGCTGGCGAAGTCGCGAATTATGTATCTGTGCAGCAGAACATTACTGAGCATATGTTTGCAGAGCAAGAGCACAGGCTGTTATCACAAACGCTGAACTCGGCGGCCGATCCAATTGTAATAACCGACAACATGGAGCACATCCTCTTTGCCAACGCGGCTTTTGAGCAAATGACTGGCTACACTAGTGAGCAAATCATTGGTAAAACTCCTGACTCGATACGGTCTTCGGATCAAAATGAAAATTTTAACCAACAGTTGAGTGAAGCTCTCCAGCAGGGCGCTCCATTTCGTTGCGTTTTTTCCAATCGGCGCAAGGAAGGCGATCTCATTTTTACAGAACAAAACAATTCAGCAGTGAAGGGCGATAAAGAAACCGTTACGCGCCGTACAAGCGTTGGTAAGGACATCACCGATCTGCTTCAGCGCGAAATGCTATTGCAGGAAATAGCCCTTATGGACAGGGGCTAGGAGCTTGTAAGCATTATTATCTGGCTATTGGTAATGTGCTATGAGAATAGGTTCGCAATACCATGCCTTATGGCCATGATGGCTGCCACGTTAGGATCAAATTTTCGCGTAACCAGTTGTCAGCGCAGCCTGAGGTGTTCACCTGTGGATGACAAAGCGCTTTATTTCGCCAAGCATCATGGCAAAAATCAGGTTTGCTTCTATGATGAACTGGTAGAGCAAGGTCAGATTAAACCCGCTATGAGCTTTTCAGCCAATGAGGCAGAGCTTTTCTAAAGTCAGGCACATGTAGAGGTTTAATGAATCAGGGTGGAGTCCTGAGGTTGTAGGTTTGATGTGTTGGCAGCATATCACATGATCTAGTATTCAATCATCACTTCGTAAATTTCGTAATTTTGTGTATTAAAAAACACGCTTTCTAATGAAAACATAGGGCCTTTGGGGTTATAGTTTGTTTAATTCGGAAAATATAGGAAATCTTCATGGGTAAGTCCATTTTAACTGTTGATGACTCGGCATCTATCCGCCAGATGGTCAGTTTTACACTCAAGGGTGCTGGCTACACTATCACTGAAGCCGTAGATGGCAAGCAAGGGCTGGAAAAAGCTCAGGCAGGCCGCTTCGACCTGATTCTTACAGACCAGAATATGCCTAATATGGATGGTCTGACATTGATCAAAAGTCTGCGGGCTTTGCCAGCTTATCGCTCCACTCCAATTTTGGTTTTGACGACTGAAGCAGGCGATAACATGAAGTCTCAGGGGCGTGCCGCCGGTGCCACGGGTTGGCTGGTTAAGCCCTTTGATCCACAAAAGCTGATCGAGGTAGTGCGTAAGGTGATCGGTTGAATCTGCGACAGGAAAAGACAGCATGAGTATAGATCTGAGTCAGTTTCACCAGGTATTTATTGATGAGGCCTATGAACATCTCGGCACCATGGAGCAACTGCTGCTGGCTCTGGATGTTGAAGACCCCAGCCTGGAAGATCTTAATGCTATTTTTCGTGCGGCTCATTCGATCAAAGGGGGCAGTGGTACCTTTGGCTTTAGCGATATTGCTTCACTAACGCATGCACTGGAAACCCTGCTGGATAAGTTGCGTAAGCAGACCCTGGCGGTTACCGATGAGATGATCTCGGCCTTCCTTACCTGCTGCGATCTGCTCAGTGCGATGTTAGAGGCACATCAGGATGGTGCACCGGTTGATGAAGTTCAGGTGGAAACTGTACGGGCAGACTTATTACGTCTGGGCGATGAAACTACTGAAATTGCCACACCGGGTGTTGCTTTAAAATCAGCGGATAGTGAGCCTTCTGAGGATACACCGGTCTGGTTGATCGATCTGCATCCAAGAACGGATATTTTTTCCGGCGCGGCTTCGGTTGAAGCAGTTACTGAAGATTTGCAGGCTCTGGGCTTGCTTAGTGTGGTTCAGCAAGGTGCTGATAGTCATATCTGTTGGCGCTTGCAAGGTCCTGAAAACGCTGAGGCGATCAGTGAGATTTTTGCCTTTATTTGTGAGTCAGCAGAAGTCTCTATTGAGCGCGAATCAACTGTTGTCGATGAAGATGAGGGTTTTGGTTTCTTTATCGATGAAGCCGAGTTGCCAGCGCAACAGGAACAGGCGTTAAAAGAGGCTGATGAGGGGTTTGGTTTTTTTGTCGATACTGCCGAGTTGCCAGCCAGTCAGGTGGCGGCTCAGGAAACACAGCAGGGTTATGGTTTTTTTGTCGACGAAGCCAGCTTGCCAGCCTCTTCTGCTGAGGGCGGAAATCCGCCTGAACAGCAGACTGCAAAACCCCAGGCGCAAGCGACCAAAAAAGCCCGTGGCGAAGCGCCCAAAGCGCAAGCTGAAACATCAATCAGGGTGGGTGTTGAAAAAGTTGATCAGTTAATTAACCTGGTTGGAGAGTTGGTGATTACCCGCTCCATGCTGGCGCAGTCAGCGTCCCAGCTCGATGCGGTTGAATATGAAGCGATTCATAATGGCTTGGTGAATTTGGAGCGTAATTCACGTGATCTGCAAGAAGCGGTGATGTCTATCCGCATGCTACCTATCAACTTTGTATTTGGACGTTTCCCACGTGTTGTGCGTGATTTGACCCAAAAGATGAACAAAAAAGTGCGCCTAAAGCTGGTCGGTGAGGAAACCGAACTGGATAAAGGGCTGATTGAAAAGCTTGCTGATCCACTTACACACCTGCTGCGCAACAGTATCGATCATGGTATTGAAACCCCTGAAGTTCGTATGGCGGCAGGTAAGCCGGAAGAGGGAACGATCACCCTTAGTGCCAGCCATCAGGGCGGCAGTATTCTGGTCGAGATTGTTGATGATGGTGCCGGCTTGAATCGTGAGAAATTACTCCAAAAAGCCCGCGAGAAAAACCTGCCTCTCTCGGATAACCCCACAGATAAAGAAGTCTGGCAGCTGATTTTTGCCCCCGGATTTTCAACCGCTAAAGAGGTCACCGATGTGTCCGGACGCGGTGTGGGTATGGATGTGGTGCAGCGTAACATCGCCGAGATGAAAGGCCAGGTTGAAATTGAATCGGTTCCCGGTGTGGGGACGACCATTGGGCTACGCTTACCGCTTACGCTGGCGATTCTGGATGGTATGACGTTACGCGTGGGTAACGAAATTTTTATCCTGCCACTGACACGAATACTGGAATCTTTTCAGCCAGAGACGGATCAGTTGAAAACTGTATCCGGCAAAGGCCGGGTTGTACAGATGCGTGGTGAGTATCTGCCGTTACTCGAACTCTACAAAACGCTGAACCTGGAGCCTGATGTTACTGACCCTGAAAAAGGCATTCTGGTGGTGGTTGAAACCAACAGCGATAAAGTGGCTTTGTTCGTGGATGAGTTGATTGCTCAGCAGCAGGTAGTGATTAAAAGTCTGGAAACTCATTACCGCAAGGTCGATGGTATTTCTGGTGCAACCATCATGGGGGACGGACGTGTGGCACTGATTCTTGATATAGACAAGCTGGCACGCATGAGCAGCACAGATAACCCGTTACAGAAGGGTTGAGGTAGCGATATGACAGAGGCAACACAAGAAAACTCAATACTGAATCAGGCCGAGGAGTATCTTACATTTACACTCGGTGAAGAAGAATATGCGATAGATATCCTTAAAGTTCAGGAAATTCGTGGCTATGACGCGGTCACCCGCATTGCCAATACGCCTGACTACATAAAAGGTGTCATTAACATGCGTGGAGTTATCGTGCCGGTGGTAGATATGCGCCTGAAGTTTCATCTGGGTAACGCCACTTATGACCAGTTTACCGTGATGATCATTCTCAATCTTGGCCAGCGTATTGTCGGTATGGTGGTGGATTCTGTATCCGATGTGGTGGCGTTGAAGCCGGATGATATCCGTCCCGCCCCTGATTTTGGTGCAAGCTTCGACACTCAGTACTTACTGGGCCTTGCCTCTGTGGGTGAGCGTATGGCTATCGTAGTGGATATAGAAAAACTGATGACCAGTCAGGAAATGGGCCTCATTGATCAGTTAGCCACCGTTTAAATATCTGGAGTAAAGAATGAAAAATATCAGTGTTAAAGCCCGGTTGATTTTTGTTATCGGCTTGCTGTCAGTACTGCTGATTGTGATTGGTGGCATGGGGCTTAATGGTATGCGCAACGTTGACTTGCGCCTGGAAACGGTTTTTGAAGACCGGCTTGTTCCCTCACATCAACTGGCTGATATCGAATATATGATGCAGCGTAATATTATTGAGCTACAACTCGCCGGAATGCACGATCCACGACTCGAAGAGCACTCGCTGCATAACCATCCCATTCAATTGCACACTGATCGGGTACGCGAAAATATTGCCGGTATTACCCGGATTTGGGATGCCTATATGCAAACCTATTTGACAGCAGAAGAGCGTGCGCTGGCTGACAGTTTTGCTGAAGCACGCAGGGATTTTGTACAAAATGGTTTGCTGGTAGCTGTGGAGCTTTATGAGGACAGCCGCTACCGTCAGGGTAATATGCACATGATTCGTGTTGTGAACCCGGCGTTTAACAAGGCATATGATGTAGCGACAGAGTTGATGGATCTGCAGGCTGTAATCGCCGAGCAGGAATATTTGGCGGCATTGGCCGAATATGAACGTACTCGGAATATCGCCATTGCCATGATTGTTATTGGCGTACTCTTGTCAGCCCTTATTGGTTGGTTACTGATTCGCGCCATCGTTAATCCACTCAATCGTGCCGTAGGTTATTTTGGACAGATTGCCGAGGGCAAGCTGGATAATGTCATTCAGGTGGATAACCATGATGAGATAGGTAAGGTACTGCTTTCATTGGAAAGCATGCAGTCTAAACTAAACACAGATATTACTGAGAGCAAGCGCATCGCCAATATTAATCTGCGGATTAAAAATGCCCTCGACAGTGTGTCAGCTAATGTCATGGTGCTGATGCCAATTTCGATATTATTTACATGAATCCGTCTGTGCTGGATATGTTCCGCACCGCCGCAGAAGATATTCGTAAAGACCTGCCACGCTTCAATCCGGAAACACTGGTCGGCAATAGTATCGATCTATTCCACAAAAATCCTGCTCATCAGCGGCAACTATTGTCTGCACTCCAAGGCAAGCATGAAGCTACAGTGAAGATAGGTGGACGTACCTTTGATCTGGTAGCTAATCCTATTTTTAATCAGGATGGCGAGAGATTAGGGGCCGTTGTAGAGTGGAAAGATCGCACGCTAGAGGTGGCTATTGAAAGCAGTGTGACGGACCTGGTTGAAAAAGCATCACAGGGTGATTTTACTGCGCGTATCGAGTCAGATGAGTTGCAGGGCTTCTTTAAGCGTTTAGGGGAAGGTGTCAACAAGCTCATGGCAGTGACTGATACTGGCTTGCGTGAAGTCATGCGGGTTATGAACCATCTCTCTAAAGGTGAGCTGACTGAGCAGGTTACCGGTGACTACCGGGGTGCTTTTGGTGAATTGCAGAGCAGTACTAACTCCACAGTAGATCACTTGAAATCCCTGGTGAGTGAGATCAAGCAGTCAGTTGATGCCATCAATACTGCGGCACAAGAGATTGCGGCAGGTAATACCGACTTGTCGCAGCGTACTGAAGAGCAGGCCTCCAGCCTGGAAGAAACCGCGTCCAGTCTGGAAGAACTCACTTCAACTGTACGTCAGAATGCAGATAACGCGCGCCAGGCCAATCAGTTGGTGCAAAGTGCCGCTCTGGTAGCTGAAAGTGGTGGCGAGAAGGCCCGTCGTGTAGTGAAAACCATGGATGCAATCAGTGAAAGTTCCAGCAAAATTGCCGATATCACTACGCTTATTGATGGTATAGCTTTCCAGACCAATATTCTGGCATTGAATGCGGCTGTAGAAGCAGCACGTGCCGGAGAACAGGGGCGTGGCTTCGCTGTGGTTGCCGGTGAGGTACGCTCATTAGCCCAGCGATCCGCTGCTGCGGCTAAAGAGATCAAGGAGTTGATCAGCCGTTCAGTCGATATAGTACATGAAGGCAGTGACCTGGTTACTGAAACTGGCAAAACCATCGAAGAGATAGTTACATCGGTTAAACGTGTAACTGATCTGATGGGTGAAATATCTGCAGCTTCTGAAGAGCAGAGTCAGGGTATCGAACAGGTGAACCAGGCTGTTACGCAGATGGATGATGTGACCCAGCAGAATGCGGCGTTGGTTGAAGAGGCAGCGGCAGCGGCTGAATCCCTTGAAGAACAGGCCGGGTCACTGGCAACTTCCGTGGCTGTGTTCAAGCTGGATGAGCAGTCTGCGCTGACACACCGGGCACCCAGGTTAAATGCGCCACGTATGCCAGCTAAAAAGGCAGCCGCAAAACCTGCTTCGACTAAACCGGCAAAACGCTTAACACCTCCTCCGGCCAAGCCAAATGAGGATGAGTGGGAGGAATTTTAATCATTCTACTCAGTAACTTAAGCTATATTTCTTGCTGTTTTTGTACTCGAAACTTGAGTAAGCAGTTTTGTTTGGGGCACTAAAAAAAGGTATTAAAATGAAACTTAACAGTGTGCGCAGCAAAATTTTAGGGATTGTCTTTTTTATAGTCTTGGTGCCCTTGATTATTATGGGTGGTGTGACCTATAGCTTGATGAAATCTCAATTAGAAAGCGGCATTACGGCGATGCTTCAGGAAGTCGGTGATAGCACGGCTGAGCTAATGGATAACTACATTCACCAGCGCTTTGCGGAAGTTCAGTTAGTGTCAGGTTCAAGCACTCTGCGCAGGAATGATGCTGATGACGCCGCTTATGGTCTGAGTCGTTATCTCATTACCTTTGATGACTTTTCTTCACTGATCTTTGTTGATAATCGAAATCAAATAGTGGCACAACAAGGGAATGTCTTACTAAGTGATGGACAAGCCTCTGTTGAACAGGTGGTTAAGTCCTGGTTAATACAGGCTAAAGCAGGTCAAAAAATAATTGATCAAGCCACCCCGCTAGCGGGCCAAATGTCGCGTTATCTTGTTTACGTGAGCCCGGTAATTCATGAGGGAGTGAACTACGGTTGGGTTTTTGGTCAGGTTGACAGTGAAAAAATAGCGCAATATGCCATCAATGTGAACATTGGTGAGACAGGAGCCGCTACTCTATTCAATGCGGATGGTCAACTTATCGGTCATAGCAACAAGGCTCGATATGGTTATGATATGTCGGGTTACCCCATTATGGACGCTCCCATGCTTCATGACCAAGGTGATCCGGGTGCATTCTTTTTAAGTGGAGATGGGCAGACCAAGTGGGGTATGACACTTATTCTTGATCGATCTTATGAGCAGTTTGGTTTGAAATGGGGTTTGATTGTTGATCAAACAAAGGATGAACTCTATGCGCCAATCACTTTTCTGGCGAAGGTGCTGTGGGTGCTGGGTGGTGTTTCTTTAGTAATTGCGATGTTAGTACTGTTGGTATTTGCCAATAAATTGGTAAAACCCATCTCTATCATCACTACTCACCTGCAAAACCTAAAACAAAATTTTGATTTTAGCCAGCGTGTAGCAGTTAACGTACAGGATGAGACAGGGCAAATGGCGGATGCCACTAACGCACTGTTAGTTAGTTTAGAGCAAGCGATTTTAGAAGCTAACACCGCAGTCCACGCGCTATCAGAGGGCGATTTTAGTGCCAGTATGAAAGGTGAGTATTCAGGTGACCTACACAAATTGAAAGTAGGCGTTAATAAAAGCGCTGAAACGATGCAATTTTCGATGAGCGAATTATCCAAGGTAATGCAATCAATTCGTGAAGGTGAATTTAGTGTATCGATTAATCCTGAATTAGTAAGAGGTGACTATCGTTTAATTCTTGAAAATGCTGCCTATGGGATGCAGTCTCTCAAAGAGATAATGGATTCAGTAGTGTTGGTGATGACTCATGTGGCCAAGGGTGAGTTCAATAAGCGGGTTGATGCTAAAGCCTCAGGCGAAATGCTCAAACTGAAAAACATGATGAACCAGTCAGTGGCAGCGCTGGAAACGGCCTTCGTGGAAATACAAGTTGTGATGCAGGCGCTTGCCAAGGGTGATTTGATCCAGCAGGTACAAGGGCAGTACCCAGGTGATCTGGGAGCTCTGGCCAGTGCTGCAAATGCCACCGTGACGCAGTTGTCTGAGGTGGTTTATCAAATAAATTTGTCTGTAGAGAATGTTACTACAGCTGCAACAGAAATTTCTGCGGGTAATACAGATCTTTCCCAGCGTACCGAAGAGCAGGCTTCCAGCCTGGAAGAAACAGCCTCGAGCATGGAAGAGTTGACCAGTACTGTTAAGCAGAATGCGGATAATGCGCAGCAAGCAAATCAATTGGCAGGTCAGGCCAATAGTGTTGCCGAAGCAGGTGGTAGTAAAGTGCAGGAGGCCATTACTAGCATGCATGAGCTGACTGCCAGTTCCGAAAAAATTAACAACATCATTAGTGTGATTGATGGCATTGCCTTTCAGACTAATATACTGGCGCTAAATGCAGCGGTGGAGGCCGCTCGTGCGGGTGAGCAGGGGCGTGGTTTTGCCGTGGTTGCCGGTGAGGTGCGCACGCTCGCACAGCGCTCTGCTGCTGCGGCTAAAGAGATACAGGCACTCATTAAAGAAGATGCCCGAATTGTGGAAAATGGTAGCCGATTGGTGAGTGAAGCCGGTGTGTCCATGGCTGACATAGTCCAGTCAGTGAAGCGTGTCACCGATATTATGGCGGAAATATCCGCTGCATCTGAAGAGCAAAGTCAGGGTATTGAGCAGATTAATCAAGCCATTACACAAATGGATGATGTGACCCAGCAGAATGCCGCGTTGGTGGAAGAAGCAGCGGCGGCGGCTGAGTCCCTCGAAGATCAGGCCGCTTCACTCTCTGAGGCTGTTTCTGTATTCAAGATTGATCGGTCCAGAGCGGGCGGAGTACGACCACCCCGGTTGAAAGCCGATCATGTCAGTGCCGAATTGCCTGCAACACAGGCCAGACCCAACCCAAGCAAACATTTACCAGCAGCAGGCAGCGCTGAGGATGAGTGGGAAGAGTTTTGAGTCTGAAGGCTATTTTTTTTGAAGCTCTGCTTAACTAATGAGGAAATGTGTTAGTGGATCGCGAATTCGTATTCAGGAATGAAGATTTTGAACGTATCCGCGATTTAATCCGTGAGCGTGTGGGTATTTCTCTGACGGATAAAAAGCGTGACTTGGTATATAGCCGTATTGCCCGCCGCTTGCGGGCTCTGGGTCTGAGTGAGTTTTCCGGTTATCTGGATTTTCTGGAGCAGCATGAAGATGAGGCACAGGATTTTATTAACGCACTCACGACTAATTTGACCTCTTTTTTTCGGGAGTCACATCATTTTGATTATCTGTCACAGGCCATGCAGGTGGCACAGGTGACTCCAAAAAAACCGTTTCAAATCTGGTCCAGCGCCTGTTCAACGGGTGAAGAGGCTTACTCTTTGGCGATGACCGCGATTGAAACCTTTGGTCGCTGGGATCCGCCGGTCAGGATACTGGCTACAGATGTGGACACGCATGTACTGGAACATGCTCGGGCGGGAATTTATGGCATGGAGCGCTTGGAAAAGCTGCCAGTCGAACGCCTTCGCCAATTTTTTAACAAAGGGCGAGGCTCTCGTATTGGCAGTGCACGTATCCGGCCGGAAGTGCAGCAACTGGTTACCTTCCGCCCATTTAACTTACTGATGCCTCAGTGGCCGTTTAAGGGGCGCTTTGATGCTATTTTCTGCCGTAATGTGATGATCTACTTCGATAAGCCGACACAATACAAAATACTATCACGCTTTCATCCGCTGTTATCTGAGCAGGGATTACTCTATGCCGGTCATTCTGAAAGCTTTCAGCATGCCGCCGATCTGTTCCGCTCGCAGGGTCAAACTATTTTTGTGCCAGTGAGAACTGCACACTCAGTAAGGTCGAATGCATGAATGCCTCAACAGATGGCCGTCATGCGATAATGCCGGATATCTATTTTGACCCCTATTTTGAGCTGGACGCGGTCAAGCTACTTCCGGGTGAGTACTATGTAACCGCGCGAGACATGATTTTAGTAACGGTATTGGGGAGCTGTGTTTGTGCCTGCATTCGCGATCAGCTAACAGGTATCGGAGGAATGTGTCACTTTATGTTGCCAGACCAGCAAAGGGATAACGCACTTATCGATAGTTCAATGCGTTATGGTAGCCATGCTATGGAAACCTTAATCAATCAGTTACTAAAAAATGGTGCTCAACGAGAGCAGTTGCAAGCCAAAGTCTTTGGCGCCTGTAATGCATTGGCCTCACCAGGTGGGCATAAACTGGGTGAAAAAAATAGCCGCTTTGTGGTCAGATACCTTGAAAAAGAGAGAATTCCCGTTCTGGCGCGTGATTTGCTGGATGTGTACCCTCGCAAAGTCTACTTTTTCCCACGCACTGGCAGAGTCATGGTGAAAAAACTGAAAAAGCTGAATAACACCACCATTCTGGACAGAGAAGCCGATTACTATAATCGTTTGACAGAGATGGATATGTCTGGCGATATGGAGATATTTACTTGATAAGTAAAGAAAAAACTAAATTTAGTGGTAGATGATTCAGCGCTTATTCGTCAGTTGCTTACTGAAATTATCAACAGTCACGCTGACTTACAGGTGGTTGCCTGTGCACCTGATCCCATTGTGGCACGCGAACTGATTAAGCTGCACAATCCGGATGTTCTGACACTGGATGTAGAGATGCCACGTATGGACGGTCTGGAATTCCTGGATCGCCTGATGCGTTTACGTCCCATGCCGGTATTAATGGTGTCATCATTGACGGAGGCAGGTTCAGATGTAACGCTCAGAGCGTTGGAGTTAGGTGCAATAGACTATATCGCCAAACCAAAAGTTGATATTGCATCCGGTTTAATCAGTTATTCAGAGTTGATCGCTGAAAAACTACGTATTTGTGCGGCGGCCAATGTGCAGTCGGCGATACCCAAAAAGGCAGGTGTCGCCTCACGTATAAATCGAGGCTATGCGTCCACAGAAAAAGTGATTTTTGTCGGTGCGTCAACCGGTGGTACGGAAGCGATACGCCAGTTTCTAGAGCCTATACCAGCTGATATGCCAGCTATTATGATTACTCAACATATGCCTGAAAATTTTACTAAAACCTTTGCCGATCGATTGAATAAGCTCTGCACTTTGAGTGTAGAAGAAGCAACACATAATAAACGCTTACTACCAGGCCATGTCTATATTGCACCGGGTAATGCGCATCTTGAGATTGTACGTAGTGGTGCCAATTACATGACATCCCTGAGTGATTCGGCTCCCGTTAATCGTCACCGTCCGTCTGTGGATGTGCTATTTCTGTCGGCAGCCCGAGTCGCGGGAGCTAATGCTATCGGGGTCATACTCACCGGTATGGGCAAGGACGGTGCGCTGGGATTAAAAGCGATGAAGGAGGCCGGGGCAGTCACATTGGCACAGGATGAGCAAAGTTGCATCGTCTTTGGTATGCCTAAAGAGGCTATTGCCATAGGGGCTGTAGATGAAGTGTTACCTCTCACATCGCTGCCTGGTCGGGTGATTGAAAAAATTGGTCAGCGGATTAACCGGGTTTAAGGAAATGCATTATGAATAAAACCAAAATACTGATTTGGCTGGTTGCACTGGCTGTGGGTATCACCCTGGCACACTGGATTTATCCGGCATTGGGTGTGCTTGTAGCACTGGCAATTGGTCTGGCGGCTGCATTGAAAGAGGATGGTACGCGCAAGGTGGGGGATCAGCCAGCGCAAAGTAACCGCAATGATGATGTCGTTGATGAGATGCAAGAGATCGGCACCTGTATTGAGCAGGTTGTATCCGAAATAGTGAGTGATATGGATGCCCTGCAAAGTATGCAGAATGATGCCATGAACACCTTGTCAATATCATTTAGTCAGCTTAAAGAGCAGATAGAGCGGCAGCAGGCTGATGTATCCATGTTGTTATATGGAGATGTGGATGATGATGAGGGCAAGCATGTAGCGGGCCATCTGGGAGGTTTTGCACATAATACACTGGAAACGATGAATCATTTTGTTGAAACCACTGTAAGAATGAGTGCTGACTCCATGGAGATGCTTGAACGGGTATCTAAGCTATCGGAACGCATGCCGACCCTGATGAAGACCCTGGACGACATAGATAATATTGCCAAGCAGACTAATCTTCTGGCATTAAATGCGGCTATAGAGGCAGCGCGTGCTGGGGATAGTGGTCGTGGATTTTCGGTTGTAGCCGATGAGGTCCGGGCACTGTCCAGTCGTTCAGCCAACTTTAGCAAAACCATTCAGGACAATCTGAATATGATGAACGTTCAGATTTCAACACTGGTCGATGATGTCAGCCGTATAGCCTCTCAGGATATGTCCTTTATTCTGGAAGCTAAAAAAGAAGTGCAAGGCGCGATTGAGCATTTAATGAGCAAAACGGAAAAAGATCAGCAGATAACCCAAGGGATGGAGTCTATATCCCAGGAACTGATGACAGCCTTGTTTGATGCCATGCGAGCCATGCAATTCCAGGATATGAGTAGTCAGACTATCGAGCATACTACGAATGAGCAGCGCCATCTGTTGGTGTTGGCCGAAGTGCTGAAAAATGAACATAAGAATCTGGATGAAAAATCATTGCGTGACAGCATTGTGCAGTTCCGCGAAGATCGGCAATCCAGAAAATCCAATCCCGTATCCGCCAGCTCTATGAGCAGTGGCGACATTGATCTGTTTTAAGGAGTTTAACGCGTGAGCGATACAACACTATCTATCAAATTGCCGGAACGATTTGATTTTAGTTATCACAAGGAGTTTTACAATAAAATCGCCCAGGTTTTGGCTGACCAGAAGTTACAGGAAGTTGAAGTGGATTTTGCGCAAGTGGATTATCTGGACAGCTCAGCACTGGGCATGCTGGTGATGCTACAGAAAAAATGTGCTGAAGTGAGCAAGCAGGTCGTGGTTGTTAATGCGTCAGGGCTGGCGGCTGAAATTTTGAAAGTAGCCAATATGGAAAAAATTGTTGAGATCCGATGAAGCAACAGGATGTGGAAAATGATCGTTCAGGTATTACCCTACTGGTTGTTGAACATAATCCAGCGCTGAATGCATTATTCAAATCCTATCTTACTCGTCAGAGATTTAATGTTGTTACTGCCTTGTGTTTTGATGAGGCTCGGCTGATCCTGGCTTCCGGTACACGGATAGATATAGCGCTGATTGATTATGACCTTGAAGACCATAAAGGCACTGATCTGCTCAATTACTTCCCGGCTAACGCAACAAACAAAAAACTACCCGTGATCATACTCGGTTCCAGTCAGGACCAGGCTATCTTACAAGCCTGCTTTAAACTGGGTGTAGATGACTATTTGTTAAAACCGGTTAACCCCTTGTTGTTAAGCCTTAAAATTGATGCGCTGGTCTACAATATGCGGCTTCACAAGATCATCTCCGAGCAAAATGAAAAGCTGCAACTGCTGATCAATAATGCCGGGATGGAAGAGCAGATGGCATCGCATATTTTCTACAATCACCTTTTGAGTCGGCAGACAAAATCCATTGCTGGCTTTAGTCACTTTTTGAAATCTACCAGTGGCTTCGGTGGTGATATTATTCTGGCGCGTGATGCGCCCTGTGGGAGTATTTTTATACTGCATGCCGATGCCACCGGTCATGGCTTGTCCTCAACGATTACGCTGGTACCGATGGTGTCTATTTTTAAAACCATGGTGCAAAAAGGCTATCGGCTTGAACCCATCATCCGTGAAATTAATGCGCGCTTGCAAGAACAGCTGCCTGCTGATCGCTTTGTCGCTGCCTCGTTGGTTGAGATAGATATCAACCATGGCGATTTGAAGGTTTGGAACGGAGGGATGCCGGAGTTACTGCTTTTGGATGAGGGCCACAAAATTGTGCATCGTTTTCAATCCACTCATATGGCCCTGGGTATTCTGAATGATACACAGTTTGAAGTGCGCTCAACGCACCGAAAACTACCTGATAAGGGTGTGTTGTTCAGTTTCAGTGATGGGGTTGTTGAGCAGGAAGATCATATCGGACGTACTTTTGGTATTGAACGCTTAATTCAGATTGTTGTACGTACGCGTAACAACAAGATGGATACGATAGCCAAAGCCATGACTGATCACGTTCGCTCAGCTGGTTTTGATGATGATGTTTCCATGTATGAGTTGTGTTTTGACCAACTGGATGATCCCGTGACTATGAGTCGTTCTCCACGGGCTTTTGTTCGCAATATGACGGATTTGTCGCCGTTTGAATGGTCACTGGAGCTGGTTGGCACCCAGATTGCGAAGCAGGAACTGCCGTCCATGTGTAATCAGTTTCTTTCCAGTATGGGGTTTGAGCAGTCTGTGTGTCAGAGAAGTTTTACCATCATTAGTGAGCTGGTTAATAATGCTATCGATCATGGTTTGCTGGAACTGACTTCTTTATTGAAAGTTGGACCAGAGGGTTTTATGGCCTATTACCTCGAACGGGAAAAGCGCCTTGCTAATCTTCAGCAACAGGATGTGCTACGGCTGATGCTGAAATGGGGTGTGGATACACAGGGTCCTTATCTGCATATTGATGTAAAAGACAGTGGCAAGGGGTATCTACCTGAAGATGCTATTGTCGGTAGTACCAATCAGCATGCATTTGGACGCGGTATTACTTTGGTCAGACAGCTCGCCACTGACGTCGAAATGCGTGAACGCGGCACTTTCGTGCGCGCTATATTGCGTTAGTAACCCAGGATGAAGCCCCATGATCAGTGATGAACATCTCGCCACCAACAGTTACTACGATCGTTACTTTGATGCCCAGGCAGTCAAAGTACTGCCAGGGCAGTATTTTGCCACACACGGAGACATCATGATTGTCACTGTGCTGGGCTCTTGTGTATCCGTTTGTTTGCGTGATCGCTTGACTGGCGTCGGTGGGTTAAATCATTTTATGTTACCGCATGACTCCAATGCAGAAGCTAATAGCCTGGTTGCGGCATCGGGTCGTTATGGTCTTTATGCTATGGAGTTGCTGGTCAATCATCTGTTGAAGTTGGGTGCAAGTCGCAACCGCTTAGAGGCTAAAGTATTTGGTGGCGGACAGGTACTCAAAAATATGACCTTTATGAATGTTGGGCAGCGTAATGTGAAATTTGTAATGGAACATCTGCGTAATGAGTCTATTCCGGTGATAGGCAAGGATGTGTTGGATATTTACCCCCGAAAAGTGTACTTTTTTCCACAAACTGGCAAGGTTATGTTGAAAAAAATTCACTCACTGCACAATACGACTATTATTGACCGTGAAAAAGCCTATATGCATGAAATTGAAACACAACCTGTAGCGGGCGAAATCGATCTTTTTTGACTTTTATTTTTTAGGTAATGGATTGAACAGTATGACAACAACTGTGGGTAAAGCTGTACTTGGCTGGCGGGAATGGGTGGCTTTGCCACAGCTGGGCATTTCAGAGCTTAAGTGTAAGGTCGATACAGGTGCCCGAAGTTCGGCACTGCATGCCTTTGCGGTAGAAGAGTTTTACAAGGAAGATCAGCGCTGGGTGAGGTTTGGTTTGCATCCGTTGCAGCATAATGATGCAACCGAGGTCTGGTGCGAAGCCCCTGTAACTGACGTGCGCCGTGTAACCGATTCGGGTGGGCATACCACGGAGCGTTATTTTATTACCACGGATGTGGTGCTGGGCAATCAGTGCTTTCCTGTCACCCTGTCGTTAACCAGTCGCGATAATATGCTGTTTCGCATGTTATTGGGGCGTGAAGCGATGAAGGGACGTTTTCTGGTCGATTCGGGTGCATCCTATCAGCAGGGCAGGGTATCAGAGCCCTTGCGCTGAAAAGGTCTGCATCACATAGTTAACTCGCTCCTCAGCGGTTTTGTGGGGTTTGCGGATACTCTCTATATGCCGTAACCGTGGAAGCAATCCCCGGCCGTTGGCCACCTGAATCGATAAGCCTGGTCTGGCATTCAGTTCCAGTAACTGAGCGCCTCGGGACTTGTCCAGCACGATGTCCGTGCCGATATAGCCGAGGTTGCTCATTTCGTAACAACGCGAGGCCAGTAGCAACATCTCTTTCCAGTCGGGAATCACCATGTCGATTAATTGCTTGCCTGTGTCTGGGTGCTGTTCAATTGGAATAGCAAACTGCACGGCCTTCAGACTGCGTCCTGTGGCAATGTCCAGGCCGACACCCACAGCGCCCTGATGCAGGTTGGCTTTGCCATCGGAGGTGTGAGTGGCCAGGCGCAGCATCGCCATCACCGGATAACCACGAAACACTATGATACGTATATCCGGTACCCCTTCGTAAGAGTAGCCTTCAAAGGTATCATCAAACTCAATCAGATCTTCAATAATGGCGACGTCCGGATTGCCACGCAGTGAGTAAAGCCCTGCCAGAGTGTTGGTCAAATGGCGTTTGATATCTTCCAGGGTGATCTCGGTACCGGATGATTTGACGAACAAGTCATCACGACGTCCGATGATAACCAGTATACCCTTGCCGCCGGAACCTCTGGATGGCTTGATAGCAAAGTTTTTTAACTGCATCAGACGTTCTTCTACATGACTGATTTCATGCTGGGTTCTGACGACTGATATCAGTCCAGGCGTGGCTACCCCATACTCTTCAGCTAAGAGCTTGGTCTTGAGTTTGTCATCCACGAGTGGATAAAAGCGGCGTAAATTGTAACGTCCGATAAAGTCGACATTACGGCAATTCATCCCCAGAATGCCAGCTTTGTATAAGCGAAACGGACTGGCCCAGCGCATTTATGGCTGCTCCAGCATGGCACGAAATCGGCGTAACTCGGAAAGTTTATACCCTGTGTATTGTCCCATCAGCATGATGATGGCCAAAATGATCAGGTTCAGTTCCGGGAAGTTAAACGTCAGGTGACCGAACAAGGGCAGTTGCATAATCAAGTAGGCGAACACGGCTACCAGCAGACTGCCGCCACCCTGTACCACCACCTGTTTAGGGCCTTCCTCTTCCCAGAGTATGGACATGCGCTCAATGGTCCAGGCGATGATGATCATCGGGAAGAAAGTAATGGTCATGCCTGTACTGAACCCCAGTTGATAACCCACCAGGCTCAGCATGGAAACCAAAAAGACCACCAGTACCACCAGTGTGGCAATCCGTGATACCAGTAGAAGATTCAGGCGTGATAGCCAGGTACGGATAACCAGTCCCATAGCGACAATGCTGATAAAACTGATCAATCCCAGGCCCAGTGAGGTTTGTAAAAAAGCCAGGGCGATCAGAATGGGCATAAAAGTACCGGAGGTTTTTAGACCGATAATAATGCGCATGAAGACTACCACCATTGCACCTAATGGCAGTAAAAACAGCAATTTAAACATGCTTTGTTCTTCAATGGGCAGGCTGTGCACGCCCAGCCAGGCGAGCCCCTGTCCGGCAAACTGTGATTGCGCCAGTTTCAGTGAAGGTAGGGTCTGTTCTATCATTGAAAAACTCACACGTGAATTCCGCCCACCAACAACATCGAGTAATGACTCACCGCCGCGCTGCCATAACAGCAGGTTTTCCGGTAAACCCTGAAAACCAGTTTGTGGATCAAACACCAGCCAGCGGCCCTCAGTGAAGATCTCAATCATAGGGGTGAGTCCCTGACGTCGGCGAGCATCCTCAAGATACAAACCGACTGAAAGGCGTGTCGGGATGCCGGCCTGATTCAGCAGTTTATCCAGGGCTTCGGCTGTTGAGTGGTTAGTCAGCAAGAGCGCTGTATTCTGTCCAGGTTCGGGGTTGCGTAACAGGCGCAGTAATTCCCGTGTCAGGCTTTCAGGGGTACTCGACTTACTCCGTGCCTGGTCGATAATATCGGTCGCAGCTGTTGTTTCTGCATCACTCCAGAGCACCTGCCTTGCAATAGGCCTGGGTGACTCTGTCATATCTACCTTATTCGCATCAGGAATTAACTGGGCTTTATAATAGAGTGTTTGTAGTCCGGCCGCGTTATTTTTGGACCACTCTCCGCGGCGTTGCCCATCATGCTCGATAATGGCAAAGCCATACCCTGGTGAGGCGGCAACCTCATTGAGTAATGTAAAGCCCGGGGGGTTGTCTGGTAGCATCATGTTTGCCAGTACCGGCTCATTGAAGCTTTGAAAATCAATACGCGCTTCAATCAGCCAGGCCTGTTTTTGTTCACCTGGCCAAAATGGAATCCCCAACTGTATATGTCGCATAACAGCTATGCTGAGACCGGCCAGTATTAAAATGGCTATGATGGAGTAAAAAGGTACTCTGGATACCATTTAAATGCG
This sequence comes from Nitrincola sp. A-D6, assembly GCF_000764495.1. GTDB lineage: Bacteria > Pseudomonadota > Gammaproteobacteria > Pseudomonadales > Balneatricaceae > Nitrincola. The sequence continues at coordinate 77,779 of NZ_JRLB01000009.1, read as the reverse complement.
TCCTCAAACAGGGTGTTAGCGGATCAATCCGGCTGGAATAAAAAATCTATCGGTGCAATATACTGCTTGCTGACATCAACTACCATCTGGTCACGCAACACATTGCGGCCAATCAGTAGCGGGAAGTCCAGATGGTCACGATCACTCAGAGTGAACTCAGCAGTATGGCTGATGCTGCCAAGCGTAAAGTGCAATTCCACTACAGGGCGACGTTCATAGTCATCACTAATCGATTGACTGATTCTAACCCGCCTGACGACGGGTCGTTCAAAGGAGATATCTTCTCCAGTTTCCGGATCCCTGGTGTCAAAGCGCACCCAACGACGACCATCACGTTCAAAGCGTTGAATGTTGCGGGCATCCAGTGATGAGGTGGTAGCCCCTGTGTCGATGCGGGCATTGAACACCAGATCCAGGGGGGAGATGTGCACGCGTTCAGCTTCACCTATCAGTTGTTTCTCCAACCCGCCCAGCATCAGGCTACCGTTATTATCGGCTTGTGGACATACCAGACGTGGAGCCGGTTTACATTCGGGTGGTTTAACCTGCTCAGCAATGCTGGATTGTAATTGGCTGATCACCGTTTCTTGTGCCGCTGCCAGTTGTTTAATGACTTGCAACTGCGTATCGTTCAATCGATTAATCTGATCATCCTGTGTAGCCAGTCGTTGATCGATGGATTCGACAACACCCTCTTCGATATAAAGGTGTCCGGGCGCACAACCGCCCAATAATAAGGCCGAACTGATAATTGCGATTGACCATTTAAGCATGTAGAGCTCCGACTGGCATAAGGTTCTCTGGAAAGGCGCTAATATTACGCCAATTCGTGCCTAGATAAAATTGATTCGCTGTGTTCAACACAGGTTTTATGGCGCTTGACCAAGCTAAAGGTTAAAATTCAGCAGACACTGATAATCCGTTGTGGCTCAGGCGATAAATCCTGGTGAATTCTGGAGTCAGTGGCCAATACCCGTATCTGATGGAGAAATAAATGATTATTCAGGTGAATACCGACAGCAGCATTGAAAATGATGATTCGCTGACTGCCCATGTTGAATCTGTTGTTGAAAAAGCGCTGGGACGTTTCAGCGAAAAAATTACCCGTGTTGAAGTGCATCTGCATGATGAAAATGCCCACAAACCAGGTGATCATGACAAGCGTTGTGTGCTTGAAGTGCGCTTGGCTGGTCTGCAGCCACAGGCTGTGACTGAGCATGCCGATACGGCACATAAATCCATAGCAGGTGCCTGTGATAAAATGAAAAGTTTGCTCGACAGTCTGCTGGGCCGGTTGAACAAACACTGATAGCAGTACAAAAACGGTAGGTATTCTATCCCTGCCGTCTAGCTACCGAGCAAGGCTTCTATGGCTTGCTCAACCTTCTTGGAGTCCGGGCTGGTAGTGCTTGGAAAAACCTCTACAACACGGCCGTTCTGGTCGATCAGATACTTGTAAAAGTTCCAGCGTGGTGCTCTTGACTGGCGGGCCAGTTCAGCAAAAATCGGGTGTGCATCACTGCCGCGCACGCTTACAGGTGCATACATATCAAAACTGACGCCGAAATTGAAAAAGCAGACTTTGGCCGTTTCAGCTTCATCATCGGCTTCCTGGCGAAAGCTATTGGATGGAAAGCCTGCAACGATCAATCCCCTGTCTTTGTAGCGCTGATGTAAGGCCTCAAGACCTTCGAATTGACCGGTAAAACCACAATGGCTGGCGGTGTTGACAAACAATAATGGTTTGCCTTGATACGCCGCTTTCATATCCACGGTCTCATTGGCATGCAAACGCTTGAGTTGGTGGCCGAGCAGTTGATTTACATCGACTTCGGCAGAGGTTTGTGCTGAAAATAACAAGCTGATCATGATGATTAATCCTACCAGGCGTGACATACCTTTAAGCCTGTGCTGACTGTTTGAAGGATTGTACGTAGCAAATAATGGTTCAGATGACTAAATCTTGTATAAGTCTGGCCAGACGCCTTGTGCCGGGTCCGGCAAACTCACCTTCGCTCATCACTAAATAGAGGGGCACATAGCGACTGGCTCCGGATTCCAGAGGCAGGGGTTTTAGTTCGCCTGTGTCCAGGTATTGCTGGATTTTAACTCGAGGATACCACGCAAACCCCAAACCCGCACAGACGCTTTTAATCGATGTGCTGGCGTTACTGAAGGTCCAGCGTTGTTCCGCACCTAACCAGCCAGCATCGAGCTTCCTGCTCCCTGAGTCCCGCACGACCAGTTGCCGGTGCTGACGCAGATTTTCCAGTGTGAGAGGGGTGGGAGTTGGTGTAGTGTGTGTTGTGGGTGTGCTACGGCAATAAACTCAATAGTCGTCAAGGCCTCCCCGGTAAATCCGGGGGGTACACGACCCCCGATAACCAGGTCGGCTTCGCGTCGTAGCAGAGCTTCTTCAGTTCCGCTCAGTACGCTTTCAGCCAGGACAATACGCGTTTGAGGCTGCTCCTCTGCAAAGCGGTTTAACGCCTGCAAAATAAGATCTTCAGGGAAGATGCTGTCGATGGTCAGGTGAATTTCGGCTTCCCAGCCTTGTGCAAAATGCTTAGCCAGTTTTTCGATCCTGTGAGCATGCTCGGTGAGGTCTCGTGCATGCCTGAGAAGTGCTTCACCCGCTTCAGTAAGTTGCGCGCGACGCCCCTCAATACGGAACACGGCAACACCCAGGCTTTGTTCCAGTCGATTAATGGCGTAGCTAATTGAGGACTGACTTTTACGCAGTGCCTCAGCCGCCTGCGCATAGCCTTGTGAGTCCACTACGGTGATAAAGGTATGCCACTGCTCCAGGGTAACTTGCATCGGTTATATATCTAAAAAATTGATCAAATTAAGCTAATTATTGCTGTTTATTATCTATAAATCAAACCTGATAATAACTTCATCAAAACAAATCACAGGAGTTATGTAATGAAAACCCTACTTCATGTTAAAAGCAGCGTATTTGGAGACCAAGGACAATCAGCTCAGTTAGCGGATCGACTGATTCAGCGCTGGTTGCATCAGAACCCTGAGGGGCAGGTCGTGGTACGTGATCTGGTCGCTGAACCCATTGCCCATTTTGATATGCAAACCATTTCGGCTTTGTCGACCGAGGCCGCTCAGCGCAGCCCTGATCAACAGGCTGTCGCTGCACTTTCAGACAGATTGATAGCTGAGCTTCAGGAGGCTGATACGCTGGTATTAGCTGCACCTATGTATAACTTCGCTGTACCTTCACAGCTGAAAGCCTGGTTCGACCAGATAGCCAAGAATGGCGTGACTTTTCGTTACACTGAGCAGGGGCCAGAAGGCTTATTACAAGATCGTCCTGTGTATGTGTTGGCAACACGTGGCGGTGAGTACCGTGATGCTGGCCTGGATTTTCAGATACCCTGGGTGAAACAAATTCTTGGGTTTATAGGGTTGAAGCAGATAGAGGTCGTCTACGCTGAAGGTCTCAATATGTCGGGTGCTGATGCCGCTATTGATCAGGCACACTCTGAGCTGGATAGTCTGGCATTGAGTTAAACCAGGAGGTGAGTCATGCAAACTCAAACTCGAAAAATTAAACGTATTATCAAGGGGATTGATAGCCAGGATGGCGCAGGTGTTAAGCTTAAGCGCAGTATTGGGCAGCGACAGCATCTGCGCATAGATCCATTTTTGATGCTGGATATGTTCTCATCCGATAACCCGGATGACTATATTGCCGGTTTTCCACCACACCCACACCGTGGCTTTGAAACAGTCACTTATATGTTAAACGGTAGTATGTTGCATCGTGACCATATGGGTAATGAAGGGTTGCTAAACACCGGTGGCGTACAGTGGATGACCGCCGGACGAGGGGTCATTCATGAAGAGCGTCCTCAGCAGGAGTCCGGGTTAATGCGGGGCTTTCAGCTGTGGATCAACTTGCCGGCTAGCGACAAAATGAAACCCGCTGCCTATCAGAATATTGAGCCAGAGCAGATCCCGGTGATTCAGAGTGATCAGGCGACTCTTCGATTGGTTGCTGGTGAGCTGGAGATAGGTGCAAAGGTTTACAAAGGGCCGGTTCAGGGAATCGTTACCCAGCCAGTATTTATCGATATTAGCTTGAAACCCCATAGTCAGTTGGTGTTGCCATTGGCTGCTGCCCTGAGTGGTTTTATCTACTTGTTTGAAGGTGAAGCGCTGCTACAAGATGAGACGTTGCAGACAGATGCAGCTGTTGAGCTTGATGCTGGTGAGCAGCTCAGTCTGGCCACTCACGCTAAGTCAGCCAGAATGCTGCTGGTAGCAGCAAAGCCACTGAATGAGCCTATTGCGCAGTACGGGCCCTTTGTCATGAATAATATGGAGCAGATAGAACAGGCATTGAGAGACTATCGTGATGGTGTGCTGGCTGGTTGAGTGTTCAGTTGGGTGGTGAGGCTGTTTCAGCGTTTTCTGAGAGTGAGTTTTCGTTGACTGGGTCATTGAGTTGAGCATTGAGCTGTTCTAACAGCTGATTTAGATTGAATACTTGTGTATCCAGTTGGTGCCTGGTATTCAGGCGTTTAAGCTGCATTAAGGCGCTGCGAAACTTATGTACTGCGACCTGTGCACCGCGATCATGTAATGCTTGCTGAGCATCCTGTAGCAGAAGGTCGCAGTTGCAGCGCACATAGGCACTCTTTAGTTGTTGCAGTTGTTGTTGGCAGGTCTGGCTGTTGATGGCATTTAGCTGTTTGAGATTGTTAATCAGCTCGGCTGTTTCACGTATCAGTGAGCGATTTCGTTGTGCTGTGTTACGGTCATGAAACAGCGTGACCTGATTTTCAGGGAAGGCTGGAGTCGTGAAAGTTTCTTTCTCGAGCTCATCCAGTTTCTGCAGTGCTTGCTGATGCCCGGTAGAGCGGTCCAGTTTGCTGGCGCTGTACCAGAGGTTACGCAGGTAGCCAATCAATAGCGTTCTGAGTTCCAGAGTTTGAAACTCTGCTGGCAGGTTGTCGAGTAGGTGTTCTGTGCCACGAATCCGGTTACGCACTGCAAGCAGTTGCATCTGTCTTTCCCGACGTTGGTTTTCAGCTGTTTGAATAGCAATAGCCACCATGGCCATGAAGAAAACTCCGGTCAGGATAATCGCAGCAGTTTCAGTTGGTGTCATAATGTACTTCGGTTGCTCAGGATCGACACTTTAATACTATCCTAGTCTGGCCTTTCCCGCATTGCATTTGGCTGAATCAACTGAGTTGAACGCGAAATAATCAGCCGATTTTGCATTTTTTTAATATCAGGTGTTGACGAGCATTATCTGTCTACGTATTATTTGCGCCTCTTCCAGAGCATGGCACGTCTGGAAGGGTGCATGCAAGTGCACAGGCTACGTCCCATTCGTCTAGTGGCCTAGGACACCGCCCTTTCACGGCGGTAACAGGGTCGAACCCCTATGGGACGCCACCTATCCGCATAAACTTATCCTGTCATTTCTAAATTACTCAATGGGCTAGTTTTCCATAAAGCCGGTCTTTTCTGTCGTGCTTGTGCTTTTCTGTTCAAAGAGTGTTTGAATAATCCGGCATTCAGCTGTCGTGCCGCCACGGCACTGTCTGACTACCTGACGTAATTCGTTGGCAAGTGTCTCCAGCGATGCAATGCGCTTTTCCAGTTGCTCAAGATGGTGGGTGGCAATTTCATCGGCTGCACGGCAGTCCGTATCCGGGTTGTCAGCCAGATTGAGCAGATCCTGAATGCTATGCAGATCCAGACCGAGTGAACGACCGTGGCGGATAAATCCAATGCGTTCCACCGCTCGGTGATCATAGTAGCGATAGCCCTGATCACTGCGCCCCGGCTTTTGCAATAGTCCGAGCTTTTCATAGTGACGTATGCTCTCCGCTGAACAACCCGTGAGCGCGGCCACCTGACCGATACGATATTTATCTGACATCTTACTTGACCCTGTAACGATTACAGGGTTTAGGCTAGCTAATAGAGTCTGATTATACAAGTGATGAGGGTGAAGAGAATGGCAAGTATCGCTGGGTTTCTGAGTGTCGCCTTGAGTGCGGCACCCTGGTTATTGTTGGGTTTGTTAATTGCCGGCTTGATAAAATCCTATATGCCGGAGCAGTTGTTACAGCGCTGGATGGGAGGGAAGAGTCTGGCCAGTATAGTTCGGGCGGCGATAATCGGTGTGCCTTTGCCGCTGTGTTCTTGTGGTGCGATTCCGACTGCACTGGCTTTGCATCGTGGTGGTGCTGGTCGAGGACCTACAACAGCTTTTTTGATCGGAACGCCCGGTGTTGGCGTAGATTCAATATTATTGACCAGTGTGTTGCTGGGGCCGCTAATGGCGGTTGCGCGTGTACTGGGAGCGGTAATTACGGCTATTTCAACCGGTCTATTGATTTCGCTGACCGATGCCCCCGCAGTTGTGCAACAAAACGTGACAGCAAAGCGTGCTTGCTGTGCTAATGATTGCAGTGATAGTCAGCAACAAAGTCATGCATCTGCAGCGAGCTTTCACGCAAGAGGAAAACTGGCTAGCGGACTGGCTTACGCGTTTGGTGACCTGCTCGATGATATCAGTGCCTGGTTGATCGCCGGTTTAGTGTTGGCTGGTGTGTTAGTCACACTGGTACCACCTGAGACACTGAGTGGTTTATCCGGCGGCTTTTTATCCTTGTTACTCATGGCTGTGATAGGTATCCCGCTGTATATCTGTGCCACGGCGGCGACACCGGTTGCCGCTGGGTTGCTGCTTGCAGGTATCACCCCGGCATGGCACTGGTATTTCTGCTGGCAGGCCCGATTACCAGCTGGCTACGCTGGGTGTTCTGAGACGAGAGTTTGGTACTCAGGCGCTGTTACTCTATTTAGGCAGTATTTTAGTGGTGACGACTGCGTTGGGCTGGTTGCTGGATCAGTCATTGCAATGGCTGAGGTTAGATCCGGTGATTCAGGCTACACAGGTGCAGGAACTGCTTCCAGGTTGGCTGGAAATGACTGCGTTGGCTGTGCTGTTGATGCTGGTCATACAGCCATTGCGTCGGCGCCTGCTGGGTTTTTGATACCAGTAGGCCGGTTGAAATTATCGCTTTGATCCGCATATAGACAACTTGGTTATTCGTAAGGACTATCTATGGCAATCGCACTGGCAATTAATTCACTGCAGAAAACCTACGGGAACGGCTTTGAAGCGCTAAAAGGCATCTCACTTGAGGTGAAACAGGGCGACTTTTTTGCACTGTTAGGTCCCAATGGTGCAGGTAAATCAACTACCCTGGGGATTGTTTCATCGCTGGTGAATAAAACAGCAGGTGAGGTAAAGGTCTTCGGTTATGATTTGGATAAAGACAAAACGCTGGCTAAGATGCAGCTGGGTGTGGTGCCGCAGGAGTTCAATTTCAACACCTTTGAGCGAGTGCTGGATATTCTGGTGACTCAGGCAGGGTATTACGGTATCAGTCGTAAACCGGCACTGGAGCGTTCAGAGTATTACCTGAAGAAATTGGGGTTGTGGGAAAAACGCAATGAAGCTGCCCGTATGCTGTCGGGTGGTATGAAGCGCCGTTTGATGATTGCCAGAGCGCTGGTGCATGAGCCCAAATTACTGATTCTCGATGAGCCTACCGCCGGGGTTGATATTGAGTTGCGTCGCTCTATGTGGAGTTTTCTGAAAGAGATCAATGCGCGCGGTACCACCATCATTTTGACGACTCACTACCTGGAAGAGGCTGAATCACTGTGCCGGAATATTGCCATTATCGATCAGGGTCGTATTGTTGAAAATACCAGTATGAAAAGGCTGCTACAGACGCTCAATACGGAAACCTTTATTCTGGACCTGGCAGCCGATCTGGAGGAGATGCCGGCACTCTCCGGCTACACCCTGCGTCAGATCGATGCGCATACCCTGGAAGTTGATATTCAAAAAAACATGGGGATGAATCAGGTATTTACTCAGCTGTCTGAGCAAGGTGTTACGGTGCTGAGTATGCGTAATAAATCCAACCGGCTGGAGGAGCTATTTGTGTCATTAGTTGAAAAAACCTTGAGTGCAGAGGTGTCAGTATGAATGCGCAGTTGCTGTTTACTGCCTTCTGGACGCTGTTGGTAAAAGAAATACGCCGTTTTAGCCGTATCTGGATACAAACCCTGCTGCCGCCTGCCATTACCATGACGCTGTATTTTATTATTTTCGGTAATCTGATCGGCTCACGTATTGGTGAGATGGGCGGTTTTGGTTACATGGAGTACATTGCTCCCGGACTCATCATGATGTCAGTGATTACCAATTCTTACAGCAATGTCGTGTCGTCTTTCTTTGGCACCAAGTTTCAGCGCAACATTGAAGAACTGCTGGTGGCTCCAGTACCAACTGGGTGATTCTGGCTGGCTATGTTACCGGCGGTGCTGCACGCGGGTTGGGGGTGGGGGTTATTGTGACGATCCTGTCACTGTTTTTTACTCAGTTGCATATCAGCCACTTCTGGATCACGCTGAGTACGGTGATACTGACTGCCATCGTATTTTCTCTGGGTGGCTTTATTAATGCGGTTTATGCGAATAGTTTTGATGATATCTCTATTGTACCGACCTTTATTTTGACGCCGCTGACCTATCTGGGTGGGGTGTTTTATTCCATCTCACTGCTACCGGATTTCTGGCAGGGGGTTTCCCAGTTGAATCCGATTCTGTATATGGTCAACAGCTTTCGCTACGGCATTCTGGGAGTGAGTGATATCAATATTGTGTTCGCATTTGCTATGATTATAGGCTTTATTGTTGTACTTAGTGCTTACTCGATGCACCTGCTCAATACCGGTAAAGGAATTCGCAGTTAATGACCGAAGATGATGTGGTGCTTAGTTCACCACTTGGACAAGAAACAGGCTATACGAATCAGTATGATCCGTCATTGCTTTACCCTATTGCTCGCGACTTGAACTGGCAGGCGCGCGGTGTTGGGCGTGAAAATCTGCCCTTTAAAGGGTAGATCTGTGGAACGCCTATGAGATCTCCTGGTTGAACGCACAAGGCAAGCCGCTGGTACGAATTGGTGAATTCCGTATTCCGGCCAGTTCCAGCCACATCATCGAGTCCAAGTCGTTCAAACTTTACCTGAACTCCTTCAACCTGACACGCTTTCAGTCAGACGCTGAGGTGGTCGCACGTATGCAGCAGGATCTCAGTGAAGCGGCGGGTGGCAAGGTGCTGGTGCGGCTGATTAAAGTTAATGATGCGGCAGCGATTGAGCGTCTTCAGGGGGAGTGTCTGGATGACCTGCCGCTGACGGTGACGCATTACAGCCCGGCACCAGAGTGTCTGAAAACGGCATCACGGGTGGTGGAGGAGAGCCTGGTCAGTCATCTGCTTAAATCCAACTGTCCGGTGACAGGTCAGCCTGACTGGGCGAGTATTCAGATACGTTACAAAGGTCCGGCGATAGATCATACCGGGTTGCTGGCTTATCTGATCTCTTACCGTGAAAAAGGCGATTTCCACGAACAGTGTGTCGAAAATATCTTTATGGATATCTGGCAAGCATGTAAACCGCAGAAGCTGACGGTCTATGCCCGTTATTTGCGCCGTGGTGGGCTGGATATCAATCCTTATCGCTCCAGCCTGTCGGGTGAGCCAGGCAACCCGCGCCTGTCGCGCCAATAAACTCCAGGAAAGCCCATGAATGCTATAGATCTGTTGTTAACCCGCGTCTCGTCACCGGTTTTAGAGGAACCGGCTCCCACGGCGGAGCAGTTGGACCTGATGTACCGCGCCGCGCTGCGGGGCCCAGATCATGGTGGCCTGCGTCCTTACCGTTTTCTGCAGATTGAAGGGGAAGGGCGGGAAAAGCTGGGGCAGATCTTTGTCGATGCAGCGCGTGCAGAACGCGCTGATATCAGTGAACAGGAGGTTCAGAAATTATTCAATGCGCCGTTACGTGCACCGTTGATTATTGTGGCGATCGCTCCTTGCAGTCGCATCCCAAAGTACCGGCTGTAGAGCAGCAACTGGCCGCGGGTTGTGCGGCACATGGCATACTGCTAGCGGCCTTTGCCCAAGGGTGGATGCTATCTGGCGCAGTGGAGCTATGGCCTTTAATTCACAGGTGATGTCCCGTCTGGGGCTGGAGGCCGATGAGCAGATTATCGGTTTTATCTATCTCGGTAAGGCACGTAAACACCGCGTGGTTCCCTGCCCTCAGCCAGGTGAGTTTGTGCAGAAATGGGGGCGCAGATGAAACAGATTGCCTTTTTACAGGAGCTGCAGCAATCCATACCCTTGACTCGTGCCATGGCGATTTCAGCCTGTGAGTATGATGGCCAGCAGTTGCAGTTGAGCGCCCCCTGGCGGCAAATGTGAATGACAAGGGCACCGGGTTTGCAGGCTCATTAACGGCGTTGGCTACGCTGGCAGGCTGGAGTCTGACCACCCTCTATGCGCGCGATTTGGATGAAGATGTTAATGTCGTCGCCGCTGAAAGCCACGTGCGCTACCTTAAACCTGTAACCGCCGATTTTAGTGCTTGCGTGGAACTACCAGACACCGCGTTATGTGAGCGTTTTCGTGAACGCCTGCAAAGTCGGGGAAAGGCCAGCCTGCCCTTAATCATCCAGATTTTTCAGGGAGCCGAGCTGGCGCTGCAGCTTGAGAGTGTCTATGTAGCTATAAGGCGTTAATGTCGAGCGCGAAAATGCCATTCTCCAGGTTGAATGGCATTGGCAACTGCTTGCTTGATACCCTCATCACTTAAATGAAGTGCTCCTCTCATGATACAAGACTTTTTAGATGATCTCGTGTTGGCTTTGTCGACAGAAAAAAATCCTGGCAAGGTTGCTGATTATATTCCGCAATTGGCGCATGTGGATCCGCATCAATTTGGTATAGCGGTGTGTACTCCAGAGGGGCAAATCTACTCGGCAGGCCAAGCGGATAGCCTGTTTTCCATTCAGAGTATTTCCAAAGTATTTACGCTCACCATGGCGTTAGGAAAGCTGGGTGATGGCATTTGGACCCATGTAGGACGCGAACCTTCGGGTGATCCGTTTAACTCAATTGTTCAACTTGAGCATGAGTCGGGTAAGCCACGCAATCCCTTTATCAATGCCGGTGCTCTTGCCGTGGTTGATGCCATCATGATGGGCCATGAACCTAAAGAAACGCTTGCCGAAATCTTGAACTTCGTACGCTTTATCGCCAATGATAATAGTATTTGCTTTGATCATGTTGTGGCCGCCTCTGAAATGGCCCATCGCGACCGCAACGCATCACTGGCACACTTTATGAAAGCCTTCGGACGCTTGCGTCATGATGTAGACAAGATACTCGGTACCTATTTTCATCAATGTGCTCTTGCCATGAGTTGCGAACAGCTGGCAAGAGCCGGGCTGTTTTTGGTGTCGGATGGTGTGGATAAAACAACCGGCATTCGCGTGGTATCGGCCCAGCGCGCGCGGCGCATCAATTCACTTATGATGATGTGTGGCCACTATGATGGCTCAGGCGAGTTTGCCTATCGCGTCGGCTTACCCGGAAAAAGTGGTGTGGGTGGCGGTATTCTCGCAATCGCCCCAGGTAAGGGCTCGATTGCCGTTTGGTCACCTGGGCTCGATGCACTGGGGAATAGCTATTTAGGCACCCGTGCGCTGGAGCGCTTGGTGCAGCATACCGGCTGGTCTGTGTTTGGGCATTGATCAGCGCGGTATGGCTCTGACGCCAGCTTATACGCCCAGGCTTAATCTGTCGGTGTAATGCGTTCAACTTTTTCGATGATAATCGGGGTGATGGGTACATTCTGGTGCCCGCCGCGCGAGCGTGTTGGAACTCTGGCAATACCAAACACCACATCCAGACCCGCCGTTACTTCACCAAATACAGCATAGCCGGCTCGCAACGGGTGGCCATCCAGGTTTTGGTTATTGCCGACATTGATAAAGAATTGAGACGTAGCACTGTCAGGATCATTGGTGCGCGCCATGGCAATGCTGCCGCGACGGTTGCTCAAGCCATTGGTTGACTCGTTAGCAATAGCAGGTCGCGTATCCTGCCGCTTAAGGTCGGCATCAAAGCCCCCGCCCTGAATCATAAAGTTCGGAATGACCCGATGGAAGGTCAACCCTTCATAAAACCCACTGTCCACATAAGCCAGAAAGTTTTCCACTGTGACGGGCGCGTTAACCGGATCCAGCGTCAGTTCAATGTCACCCTGGCTGGTAATCATACGTATCTGCACGGAAGATTCTTGTGCCATCACCTGTGTGGGTAAGAGTATTGATAAAAGTAAGACAAAAATACTCACAATTTTCATGGTGGAATACCTGTGTAGGTTATAGTATTAAAAAGAGGGTATTAAAAATAGAGCATGATTTTACTGACTAATTCCATCAAAATACCAGCTGTTTACAAGAAAAGTACTATCTGAGGAAGTGTGGGATGAATACATTGAAGCTCAAGTCCAAGTTGCTACTGATGGCGCTGGTACCTATGTTGATGATTACAGTGGCACTATTGTTACTGGTTAATTTTCAAATGCGCGCAGCGGGTACAGCTGAAGTAGAGCGTATTCGTGAATCCATGATGGATGCCAAGCGGGAAGCCCTGCTGCATCATGTTGAAATTGCGATTACGGCCGTTAAACCCTATGTAACAAATCTCAATCCTTCAGCAGAGCAACTGGAAGCTGCAAAATCTGTGCTGCGTAGTATGCGTTTTGGTCCAGATGGCTATATGTTCATCTTTGATCAACGTGGTAATACGCTTGTGCATGGTATGTCTCCGCAGTTGGAAGGACGTAACCTGAATGACCTGACCGATCCCGAGGGGTTTTTCTTGTCAGAGAACTGATTAAGGCTGGCCTGAATGGCGGTGGATATGTGGGCTATATATGGGATGAACCCACCCGTGATGGCCTGACTCCAAAACTTAGTTACGCCGAGCCCATGTTAAACAATGAATGGATAGTCGGAACTGGCTTCTATATTGATGATGTGGAAAAGGCTGTTGCTATCCAGAAGGCACTGTTTGAAAAAGAGGTGACGTCAGTATTGCTACGCATTGTTATCAGTGCTGTGGTCATTCTGGTACTGGTATTCCTTGCCGTATGGGCTATCGGCGGTCGAATAGTCAGACCGGCACAGCAAACATCTGCAGCACTCAAAGATATTGCTGAAGGAGAAGGAGACCTGACTAAGCGTCTTGAAGTCATCAGCCAAGATGAAATTGGTGATGTAGCCAAAGAATTCAATCTGTTCACTGACAAGATTCATCAGTTGGTTCGTGAAGTTAAAACCTCAGTAGAAGAGCTGACCGAATCCAGTGAAGCGATGAAAATCGTGGTAACCCGCAGCCATGAGGATTCCTCACTACAGCAAACAGAAACTACTCAAGTGGCGGCGGCGATTCATGAGATGTCAGCGGCTGTTGAAGAGGTTGCCGGGAGCGCATCGCGTGCGGCAGCGGCTGCTCTGGAAGCTGACCGTGAAGCTAACGATGGACAGCAGATTGTCGGCCAGACGATTCAGGCGATCAATAAGCTGGCTGATGATGTTAATCGCGCCGCTGATGTCATAGAAAAACTGGGTGATAATGCTGAACAGATAGGTACGGTTGTCAGCGTAATTAAAAATATAGCTGATCAGACCAACTTGCTGGCGTTGAATGCCGCTATCGAAGCCGCGCGTGCCGGCGAATATGGACGGGGCTTTGCTGTGGTTGCCGATGAGGTCAGAACCCTGGCAAACAGAACGCAGCAGAGCACCAATGAGATTCAACAGATGATTGACGCTCTGCAGGCGGGTACACGCGATGCGGTCAGCGTTATGCAGCGCAGTCGTGAAGCCTCAGTGGAGACGGTAAAACGTGCGGCGGGTGCCAATGAATCGCTGGAAACGATTGCCCGTTCTGTGGGCACTATCACGGAAATGAATACACAAATTGCCAGCGCGGCTGAAGAGCAAACAGCAGTTGCTAATGAGGTCAGTCAGAGTATTCAGAAGATTGCTGACACGGCTGAGCATGGTAAGCGTAATGCTGATGAAGTGGCAAACACCTCCGAGCGTATGGCATCGTTGGAACAACGTCTTAAACAGCTGGTATCGCGCTTTCGTGTGTGATTAACTCCAGCACTTCTGGAAACAACGGCTGAACTGGCTGAGCTCCTTTTACGTACCCATGTAAAAGGAGCTCATTATGTTCAAATTAACGCTTGTTACGCTATTTACGGCGGGATTACTCGGCACTTCGTCTTTGCAGGCTAATCAGTCTGAATCCAAAACCCCCGATCAGGTTATGCATTTGTATGGCGATACGCTGGTATTTGATGTACTGCGTAGTGGTCGAACCATTGGTACACACAGGCTGGACTTCAGTGAAGAGCAGGGCATGTTAAGAGTAGATGTTGAAATGGATCTGAATATCCGTTTTATGGCCCTGTTTTCTTATCAGTACCGTTACCTTGCCAGTGAGTGGTGGAGTAATGGGCAGTTGCAACGCCTGGATGTTCGTATTGATGATGATGGCGATCTCACAGAGTTATCAGCACAACGTGAGGGTGATTATATTCATCTGGTTCAGGGCAGTCAGTCACGCCAGATTCCTGCCGAATTGCTGACCACTAATCATTGGAATGTGGCCCTTTTGTCTCAATCTGCCGTGCTCAACACACTGACGGGTGAAATCAGTCAACTGGCGGTTGAGTTTCTGGGTGATGCTACGGCTCCTGCCGGTGGTAAGGAGGTGCCGGTTCGCCAGTACCGCTTGGGCGGTGAGCTGGAAGATACCGATACCTGGTATGATGATCAGGGTCGTTGGTTGGGTATGGAGTTCAGCGCACGGGATGACTCTCGTATACGCTTGATCAATCGCACTATTGGAGGTCAGGGTGAATAGTCCCTGGAAACTGGTCTGGATTACCGGTGGAGGCAGTGGTATTGGTTTGGCTGTAGCACAACAGTTAGTCGCTTTGGGTGCTCAGGTCGTTATCAGTGGTCGCCATGAATCCACGCTGATAGAAAGCTGTACTCAGGTTAATCGGCAGAACTTGCCGGGTTCCTTGCACCCGCTGGTCTGTGATGTGACTTCGTTAGAGTCTGTGCAAGTGGCCTGGCAGAGGCTTATGCTGGATTATGCCGTGCCGGATCTGGTGTTATTGAATGCCGGTAATCATCAACCCGTGAGCGTGGATGGATTCAGCCCGGAGCCATTTAAACAACTTATGGCGGTTAACTATTTTGGCGTAGTGAACTGTCTGTCGGTTTTGTTGCCTGATCTATTAAGCCGACAGCGCGGACAGGTGGGTGTGGTGGCTTCTGTAGCGGGTTACTCCGGGTTACCTACAGCCGCCGCTTATGGTGGCAGTAAAGCGGCGGTGATCAATACCTGTGAGGCTCTCTATCCCGAACTGAAAGCCCAGGGTATTCAGTTATCCTTGATTAACCCGGGGTTCGTAAAAACCCCGCTGACAGATAAAAACAGATTTACCATGCCCTTTCTGATTGAGGCTGATCAGGCGGCAGCTGCTATTATTCAAGGATTACAGCGCAAGCGTTTTGAAATTGCATTTCCCCGGACTTTTGTCATGCTGTTAAAATTTCTGCGTCTGTTACCCTATTCACTCTACTTCAGGCTGACGCGAAAACTCTTACCCTGAAGTGAGGAGATATAATGCCAGAAATGAGTCCCAAACAGCGTTGTGAGCGCTATTGCGAGGTGTTCAGTAACCTGAGCCCAGAGACTATCGATCAATTTCAGGACCTGGTTACTGAGCAAGTGCATTTTCGTGACCCTTTCAACGATGTCAGGGGTTACAGCAAAATGCGCCGGGTGTTGGAGGATATGTTCGAAAACACCGAAAACCCGGCTTTTAATGTGCTGGAGCAAAGCGTCTATGCTGATCATGCCTGGTTGCGCTGGCAGTTTACCGCCAGTGTACCGGTGATAGGCCTGTTATCTGTGGAGGGCGCTACCCGCTTGGAGTTTGATCACTATAATGGCCTGGTCACTGAGCATATTGATTATTGGGACAGTGCCCCGGTGTATCTGCGCCTGCCATTCATTGGCTGGCTGCTGCGTCGGATCAAACAACGCATGTCGGCAAGCTGATTATTCTGGAATCAGGCTGAAGGGTGCCGTCTTGAGTTGGTCAGCCCGAATAAACGATAGTGTGACCTGGCCGAGTTCCACACCCCATTTTTTTACACTGGCACGATTCATCAATACACCACCTGGCTGTAGATACATCCAGTCATCAAAGCTTACACGCCAACTGCCATCGCCCACTTTAAGATCCATCTGGTAGCGCCAGTTCAGGGCATTGCCACTGATTTGACCCACAGCGACACCGACAATATCATCTGCCTGTCCTTGATATTCACCCTCGGCTGTGGGAGTGATTCGCCATACGCGCCGGTCAGTTTCACCATCGGAGTAGAGAAAATACTCATCCAGCACCAGGGTATCGCCCTGCATCTGCGCATCAATTTCTACCTTGAATTCACGTCGCAGATTACCGAAGCGGTCTTCAAAAATACCCCAGGCATAGATCCGGCCTTGAAAGTAGTCTTCCAACACCAGTTTGGGTTCACGATCTGTAAAGTTTTCAATATTCATACGGCTACACCCTGCCAGCAGCAGACTGATCAGGAGCAAAAGGCTTAGTCGGTAGATCATCAATAGAGCTCCGTTCAGATCGTTGCGTTAGTCGATACATAATGGACTTGTGGTGACGGCTTTTCAGTGGAAACTGCCATAATATGATGATGGCAATACCCTTCAATACGCTGGGAAGCAGAGCATAGATCAGTCCAAGAGCCAGTACGGGTGCACTCATTTCAGCGTTAAAACCAGCCAGTTCCAATAGCCCCAAAGCGACCAGCGCCGCCAATGCCAATGCCAGTTTGGTGGCGGCATTCCAGAGAGCGAACAATAAACCGGTTTGGCGACGGCGATAGCGGAATTTATCCCAGTCGGTGACTTCAGCCTGAATCGCATGAGGTAGCGCCAGATCAGCCCCAGTGCCGCACCGGTTAGAATGCAAATAAGCACAAACCCATAGGTATCACCTGGTCCCAGCCATGCGGCTGGCAGGAAGGCGGCTATGGCTAGCAGCATGGCGAGTTGCCAAAGCAGCACTTTATCCAGCTGCCGGCTCAGTTTCAGCCACATAGGCAGTGCACAGCAGGCGGCGATAAAATAGATCAGAATAAATACGGGCCTTAATTCGGCATCAAGCCCGAGTACCGAGGTGATATACAGGGGGAAAAGTACAGCAGGAATGCCATTGGCGACACCGTTGGTAAACCAGGCTGCCACCAAACGCATGGCTGGACGGTTTTTGATTAAGCCACGCCAGTTTCCTTGTGACAGGTTTTCACCCGCCTGCGGAGCGGGCAGGCGGGTCAGAAGCCGGTAAATAAACCAGCCACCCGGTAGCAAGGTGATCAGCGCCATGACTTGCAGCATCTGTGTGGTGCTGAGTCCGGCAAGCACCAGCAAAGGTACACTTGCTGAGACTAATAACCCTATCAGTGCCAAACCTTCACGCAATGACACCGCCCGGGTGCGCTGCAGACTGCTGTCGCTCAGATGACTTAGCCAGGTAATATAGGCACTTGAACCAGCGTCCATCCCAGGTATAAAAACAGCGCTCCAAACAGCAACGACAGAGCCGGGGCTGACGCCAACGGGTGAATCAGTAATCCCAGAGACGGTATGCAAATTAAACCACCGATAGCCAGTGTGGTCTTGAACTGCCGTGGTGAGGCGAAATCGAGCCAACGACCAATGAGCGGATCGGTAATCACATCACTTAAACGGGCCAGCATCAGCAGCAACCCTGTGAGTAATAACGGCAAACCTATCTCTTCTACATAATAGGTGGGAAGCAGAATGTAGATGGCAACTGTCGGCACAGCCAGCGGTAAAGCAGGCAGCGCATAACTAAACAGTGCTTGTCGCGAAAGCGGCTGGCTCACGCGTGCTCCAACTGGTAAAAACCGACATCAACAGTCTGGTGGCGAAAGCCCCTTCACAATAGGCCAGATAATACAGCCACATACGCCGAAAGCGCTCATCAAAACCCTGCGCCTTTACCCTTGGCCATTGCTCGATAAAATTGTGCCGCCAGATGGTCAGGGTCTTTGCATAGTCCAGACCGAAAAACTGACTGTCGGTCAGTTTCAGTTGCTGCTGTTCCAGTGCGGTCTGCATACGTGACGGGCTGGGTAACATGCCACCAGGGAAAATATAGCGCTGAATAAAATCCGGATTGCGGCGGTATTCCTCAAACCGGTCCTCAGCAATGCTGATTACTTGCAATACGGCACGACCGCCCGGTTTCAGTACACCTTGCAGTGTCCGGAAGTAGGTGGCCCAGTGCTCTTCTCCCACGGCTTCAAACATTTCAATAGAAACTATATGGTCATACTGACCTTCAAGATCACGGTAATCGGTCAGGCTGAAGTGGCATTGTTCAGACAGGCCAGCGTTATCTATGCGTTGTTGAGCAAACAGAAGTTGTTCCTGCGACAGGGTAATGCCATGCACGCAGGCACCGAATTCAGTCGCGGCCAACTCGGCAAAACCGCCCCAACCACAGCCTACTTCAAGCACCTGTTGGCCTGGTTGCAGATCGAGCATTTGTGCAATACGTCGATATTTCTGCTGCTGCGCATCAAACAACGACTGCTCAGGTGAGCTAAACAGTGCTGATGAGTAGGTCATGCTGGGGTCCAGCCACAAGCGGTAAAAATCATTACCCAGATCGTAATGGTAGGCAATATTGCGTCGACTGCCGCGCTTGGTGTTGGCTCGGCGCAGATGTACCAGCCGGTTGAGAAGGCGCAGCCAAAGTTTGCCATTACTCAGATCCGGCATCTGACGTTCGTTGCCCAGTGCCCAGCGCATCAGTGCTACCAGATCCGGAGAGTCCCACTCACCCGCCATATAGCTTTCGGCCATGCCGAGCTGGCCACCTTGCAATAGTCGGCGCAGAGGACGGAAATTATTCAGGCGGATTTCGGCCCGGGGTTCACCATCCTGTACTTTGCCAAGCTGTAGCTGCTGCCCGTTAGGCAGCTGCAGGTCCAGAGTGCCGTAGTTCAGTTCAGGTAGCTGTCGTAAGACGCTATTAAGTAACGTACGATTAAACCAGCTATGCTCAGCCAGTAATTCATGCGAACGCGCTACTTGGTAGTGAGAAGGCTTCATGACAGCTTTACTCCTTGTGGACTGATCAGCGAAACACGGTAAGTCGGCTGTATTGGGCGAGGCTGAACTTTCATACCCTTGCGCCAGAGTCGCAGTGCTTCCCAGTGAATGCCCCCGATTACCTTTAGGGTCATGAGCGGGTGGCGGATAAAGGTTTTCAGTATCGACCGCTGTGTGATTTCTATGCGTTGACCGGAAAAAGTGGCATCAAATAGTGGTCCTTGGTCATCCGTTTGGCGAATCATAACGGCCAGATTTTTATCTGGTGGCTGTAGACGGAATTGATAAGCGGTTTGCATAGGCATAAACGGCGACACATAAAACGCCTTGTCAGCTTGTTGGCGAATAACCTCAGTGTTGAGCGGATCAACGGGGATCAGATAACTGTGACGCTGACCAAAGGTATTACTGACTTCATAAAGGATGGCACTGAGGTCACCGGATTCGTTATAGCAATAGAATACACTCAGTGGGTTAAACACATAGCCAAACAGGCGCGGGTAGCAGAGCAAGCGCACAGCGCCTGAGCCTGTGTCGATGTTGTGTTGCTGCAGAAGCGTTTTGATCTGGGTTTTCAGCGGTGTGCCTGAGCCATCACCATGATCACGCTGATGAAATGAAAACAGATTGAAGTGATCAATGGAAACACATGTAAATTGATTCAGCGTTTCAAGCTCGTCTAGGTCGATCAGCCAGGCGCTGACCCGATAAACAAAACGGTGCTTTACCGGACGCAGACGCTGATGCATCACCTCGCCAAGGTAAATGCCAGAGTGCAATACCTGGCTCATGCTACCGCCTCCCGGCATAAGCGTGATTCCGGACGGGTTCTGGGCATGACATGTATACGGCTGTTGGGGTTATCCAAATGCCAGGGGCGTCGCATACCACCGAGCGCTTCAGCTGCGGCGAGGCCGGATTGCAGCCCATCTTCGTGAAACCCATAGCCAAACCAGGCGCCACAATACCAGGTGTTCTTTACCCCTTGCAGATTCCAGAGCTTTTCTTGTGCTGCGACAGATTCCAGGTTGAATGCGGGGTGGTCGTAAAGAAAACTACGATGGATACTACCTTCTTCAGGCTCTTCAACAGGGTTGAGTGTGACAAATAAGGGCTTTTCTTCAGGCAGGTGTTGCAGTCTGTTCATCCAGTAAGTCACGCTCACATCCGCGGTCTGGTCCGCCGCTGTATTGGCCAGGTAGTTCCAGCTGGCCCAGGCGGCACGGCGTTTTGGCATCAGTGCTGTATCACTGTGCAAAATGGCGCGGTTACGCTGATAGGGAAAATGCTTTAGTAACTGCTGTTCATCATGGGTCGGAGCGGCCAGCATCTCCAGCGCCTGATCGGCGTGACAGGCCATGACAACATGATCAAAGGTTTCACGCTTGCCATGCAAATCTTCCAGAATTACCTGACCGTTGTGGCGGTGAATCCGATGAATGTGGCTGTTGAGTCTGATTGGATTTTTGAGTTCATGAAGAATCTTGTTGACGTATTCCCGACTACCACCCACAACTGTTCGCCACTGCGGGCGATCAGTGAGTTGTACCAATCCATGATTCTGACAAAAACGCAGAAACGTCAAAGCCGGGTAGTCCAGCATTTTATCTGCCGGTGTAGACCAGATGGCGGCTCCCATAGGGATCAGGTGCTGGTGAATAAAGGCGTGACTGTAACCCTGCTGATGCAGTAGCTCGCCCAGAGACAGATTAGCACTGGCAGGATTCTTTACAAAACTATCCGAGTGTTTGTAAAAGTGCAGCAGATCCCGGATTAACTTCCAGAAGGTTGGTCGTAGCAGGTTACTGCGCTGTGCAAACAAACCATTAAGACTGGTGCCACTGTATTCCAGCTGGCCCTGATCCATGCTCACGGCAAACGACATTTCCGTTTCAACACTCTCAACCTGTAACTGGTCAAAAAATTTCACCAGGTTGGGGTAGTTGACCGGATTGAATACAATAAAGCCTGTGTCGACAGCCAGACTGCTGTTGTCGGCAAAATTCACTTCAACCGTGTTGGAGTGTCCCCCTGGACGATCATCTTTTTCAAATACGGTGACATCGTGGTTTTGATTCAGCAGCCAGGCGCAGGATAAGCCTGATATGCCGGAGCCAATCACCGCTATTTTCAGGGGACGCATTACTTTTACATTCATAAACCTGGCCTCATGCCGCTGTGACTGGATATACCTTCTCTTACGATTCGGTATAAGCTTGTAGATCATCAGTGTTTATTAGATTTGTAGCATTTTACCTTTTATTAGCTAGATTTCTTTTTCAGTGATCCACCCGTTTAATGGCAGCGTAGGAGTTTGCAATGCAGGAAGATGAGCCCACGGGAGGCGATGTGAACGCAGTTATCAAAATCGCGGAAGAGAAGAAAAAAAAGGAACGTGACGAATGGTCAGCACGCCTTACTTCTCTGGCTGTAACTCAAGATAAAGCAACCTTTGCCGCTATTTTTGGCTACTTTGCCCCGCGTGTGAAGGCTTACATTGTACGCCTGGGCATGCCGCTGGCTACAGCTGAAGAAGTAACACAGGAAGCGATGCTGTCTGTATGGCGTAAAAGCCATATGTTCAACTCAGCCAAAGCCAGTGCCAGTACCTGGATTTTCACCCTGTCACGAAATCTTTGTATCGATCGTATGCGTCGAGAGAAGGCGGTTGAATATGAATTACCTGAAGAAGAACCAGATCCAGATCAACGTGATATGTCAGAACACGCCGTCATTGAAGAACGTATGCAAATAGCTATAGCTCAATTACCGGAAAATCAGGCACAGGTGCTGCATCTGTCCTATTACGAGGGCAAGTCGCACTCCGAGATTGCCGATCAACTGGGCATTCCATTAGGGAGTGTTAAATCAAGGCTGCGTCTGGCTTTTAGTAAGCTCAAAGCGCATTGGGGGAGGAAGAATGAATATTCGTCATCACTTCGACGATGCTACCTTGATGGCTTATGCGGCCGGTAGTTTGTCTCAAGGTATGGCGCTGTTGGTGGCGTGTCATCTGCACTGGTGTCCGGATTGCTGCGAGCGTGTGCGTCAGGCTGAAGCCATAGGCGGTGTATTGCTGGACAAAATCGCTCCCATGCCCGTAGATGACAGCGCGCTGAATCAATTGATGGCGCGACTGGATGACGATATGGCATCTGAAGTATCGTCACTGGTTACGCCAGCTCAATTGCCAGACGGTGTTCCCGCACCCTTGCATCATTATATTAACAGCTCACTGGACGATTTGCCGTGGAAGCGACTAGGTTATGGCGTACACCATATCGATCTGCATCTGGGGGGCAAGGGGACTACCCGTTTGCTTAAAATAGCCCCGGGTGTGTCTGTTCCACATCATACTCACAGTGGTAATGAGCTAACCCTGATTTTACGCGGATCTTACTCGGATGAAATCGGACGCTTCAGTGCCGGTGATGTGGCTGACCTGGATGGTGATGTGCATCATCAACCGCTAGTGGATACGGATCAGGACTGTATTTGCTTGATTGCTACTGACGCACCTTTGAAATTCAGTGGGCTGATGGGGCGTTTGGTGCAGCCTTTTATTGGTATGTAAGGGTGTCGATGAAACTGGTTTGGTTACGTAACGATTTGCGCCGGCTGGATAATCCGGCGCTTTTTTATGCTTGTGAAATGCGTCAGGGTGTTACCGCCGTAGTTACCTTGACTCCCTTGCAATGGCAGTTACACAGTGAAGGGCCTGCACGCATGGCACTGTGGCGTGACCAACTAAGGGCTTTGCAAAGCGATCTGGCTGAGCTGAATATTGGCCTGCGGGTGTTGCAACTCAAACACTTTGACGAGGTGCCTGGTGCATTGCAGCAGCTGGCAGCTGAATTGCAAGTGGATAGTCTCTATTTCAATTATGAATACCCCCTCAATGAGCGTCAGCGTGACCGCCAGGTGTGTACTGAGCTGGAGACCGCCGGTGTCCGTTGTCTGGGGTATCATGGTGAGCTTGTTATTGCTCCAGGCAGGTGGTGACCGGGCAGGGTGGGATGTTTAAAGTCTTCACCCCGTTCAGTCGTGCCTGGCGACAAAAATACCTGCAACAGCTACCTGAGCCCTTAGGTATGCCAGCCGCTCAACCCGAGCCAGCTCCTGCGGATAATATACCCGATGACCTGGGTTATCAGGCACTGGCTTCCCGTTTGATGCCTTATGACATGCAACACTGGCCAGTCGGTGAAGTGGCGGTGCATGAGCGTCTGAATGATTTTATTCACACGGCTGTGGCTGACTATGCGGGTCAGCGGGACTTTCCCGCTATCGATGGCACATCGCGCTTGTCACCCTATTTATCTATCGGTGCGTTGTCACCCCTGCAATGTCTGCAATGCCTTAAGGTTGAGACAGGTAGTGATGCCTGGCTGGAAAGCATCTGGCTGAATGAATTGATCTGGCGGGAGTTTTACCGTCATCTACTGGTCGCCTGGCCAGATATGAGCCGTATGGAGCCTTTCAGGCCCGAAGTCGAACAGCGTATCAGTTGGCAGCATCAACCGGCCTTGTTCGATGCCTGGTGTCGCGGTGAAACCGGTTATCCTATTGTAGATGCGGCGATGAAGCAGCTACTGACAACCGGTTGGATGCATAATCGGTTACGCATGGTGGTAGCTTCTTTTCTAACCAAACTGTTACGCGTCGACTGGCGCTTGGGCGCTGATTTTTTTATGGCACACCTGATCGATGCGGACTTCGCCTCCAATCTGGGAGGCTGGCAGTGGGCGGCATCGGTAGGTGCTGATGCCGCACCCTATTTTCGTATCTTCAACCCTCAGCTGCAGAGTGAAAAGTTTGATCCAGACGGTGCCTTCCTGCTGCATTGGTTACCTGAATTGGCCGATGTGCCTCGCCGACAACGTCACCTTCCTGGTGCCGGGCAGGAAAGGGGGCGTCCGGCCCCCATTATTGATTACAAGTCAGCCCGGCAGGCTGCATTGGATGACTATCAGCAGCGCTCCTAGGTATACTCTGGGGTTAATCTATGGCGATACAGGACTTAAGCGCTTATGAGGCACCCGGATCAGACTCGACGAACCACGGCACGCCTGTTCCAGGTGGCCTTCTGGTTGTTGTTGCTGCTAGCCTTTGCCCTGTACTTCAGTGGCTACCTTGAACAACGTGATCATCCCAATCGGCATCTTTCGCTAGCTGAAACAGACGGGCCTTCCGAGGTGGTATTACAGCGTAACCGCAGTGGACATTATATTGCTCCGGGCTTGATTAATGGCCACCCGGTGGTGTTTCTACTCGATACAGGTGCGACTACAATCAGTGTGCCAGAAGCTGTGGCGCGTCAGGCGCAGTTGCATCCCGGGCGGCGTAGCCGTGTTACTACCGCCAGCGGCGTGATTGATGTCTATCAAACAGAGCTTGAAACGGTGCAGTTGGGTAATATCCGTCTGGATCGGGTGCAGGCCCATATCAATCCGCATATGCCCAGCGATCTGGTCTTACTGGGTATGAGTTTTATGCAAAATCTTGAAATGACACAGCGTGATGGTACCTTGTCCTTGCGCATTCCCTGAGGAAAATTTACTCCATGACAGAACAAGCTATGACCCCTGAGTTGCTGATTCAATCCCTGCAGCAGGGTTCGGTGAACTTTACTCAGACTATCGAATGTATCGATGGCTACTATGACTTTACCCCAACTCCTTTTCAAAATGGTGATCAATCGAATCCGGCAGGCAGTAATACGGGCTCTTGCAAGATTCTGGCATTCGCGCAGCTACAGGGTTTGAGTGAAGCAGCAACCCTGAATGCTTTCGGTGATTATTATCTTGTGGATGTGTTGCAGCATCCGGATGCTGACGATCATCAAAATATCCGCAATTTTATGCGCCATGGCTGGTCGGGTGTAACCTTTGAAGGTCAGGCATTAGTGCCCAAACAGGATTGAATAACATGGGCAGAAGTATGCAATGGTCGCGATTGTTAACCACCAAACGCTATGGCCATGAGTTGCTGACAGCTGAAGAGACAGGTCGCAGTCACTTTCACAAAGATACAGATCGCATTGTTTTCTCCAGTGCATTTCGACGTTTGGGGCGTAAGACCCAGGTGCATCCTCTGGCATTGAACGACCATATCCATACCCGCCTGACTCACTCTATAGAAGTTGGAAGTCTGGGGCGCAGTCTGGGAATACGGGTAGGGGAGTTGATCGCTGATCAGTTACCCGACTGGGTGACACCGCATGATTTGGGTACTATTGTTCAGTCGGCCTGTCTGGCCCATGATATCGGTAATCCGCCGTTCGGCCATGCCGGTGAATATGCCATACGCGATTGGTTCAGGCGGCATGCCAAAGATCCGCGCTTTGAACATTTAAGCCCACTACAACTGGCAGACCTGCAAACCTTTGAAGGTAATGCACAAGGCTTCCGTGTGGTCACCCGTATCGAGAACAATCTGTTTGATGGTGGCTTGCGTCTTACCTATCCCACCCTGGGGACGCTGTTAAAGTATCCCTGGACGGTGGAGCGGGGTGGTAAACAGGGTAAGTTCAGCGTGTTCCAGACTGAAGTGGATATTTTGAATGCTCTGGGTAATGAGCTGGGCCTTATTTCACTGGGAGAGAATCACTGGTCACGCCATCCCCTGGCCTGGTTGATGGAAGCGGCGGATGATATCTGCTACGCCATCCTCGATCTTGAAGATGCCATTGAACTGCAGATTCTCACCTTTGACGAGGTCAAGCCTATCCTGCTGCAGCTTTGTGGTGATCTGAGTTTTGATGATGCTATATTTAACTCTCAGGCTTCGGCGCGGCGTAAAATATCCGCCCTGCGTGGCAAGGCCATGGAGAACATGGTCAACGCGGCGGTGCAAACCTATTGCCAGCATTATGAAGCCATCATGGCGGGTTCGTTCCAGGGGGAACTACTCAGTGATGGTGACCCCATGGTGGCTGAGGGATTGAGCACGGCAAAAGGTATCGCTCGTACCCGTGTTTTTCCGAACAATCGCAAAGCTGAACAGGAGGTAGGTGCCTATACCACTCTGGGGGTTTTACTGGATGCCTTTTGCGATGCCGTGTATGAATCTCATCAGCAACAGGGCGAAGCCTTAGGCTATCGTACTGAGAAAATTATTACCCTATTAGGCATTCATGCGCCACCGGCAAGCTGGCCCTTGTATGACAGTTATATGCGCGCTGTGGATTTTATCGGTGGCATGACCGATACCTATGCTAATTACCTGGCTCGCCAGATAGGTGGCGGGACAGGATAATCCCTGCTGAATTTTATGAGGTAACTTTTTTGAGGTAATTTTTTCGAGGTATCTAATGGCATCATTGAAAGATCAGCTCAGTGGACTGGTGTATTCCACTGAAACCGGCAAACATTGCCCGGAATGCGCAGAGCCTTTGGCATCCTGTCGCTGTGATGAGCTGTCCGAGGCAGCCCGCCTGGCTTCTCTGGACGGTGTGGTACGTATTCGTCGCGAAGTGGCGGGGCGAAAGGGCAAAGGGGTGACGACCGTTAGCGGCATTCCCTTGGCTGAAGCCGAACTGAAGCAGCTGGCAAAGAAAATCAAACAACGCTGTGGTACCGGGGGATCAGTGAAAGACGGTATTGTCGAGATACAGGGTGGTCAGCGTGAGCTAATCAAATCCATGCTGGAAGCGGAAGGTTTTAAGGTCAAACTGGCGGGTGGCTGATGAGTGAAATAGGGGGCTCCCTCTGATCTGCTAAGAAAGCCGTGTACGTTTTGCTTCTACAAAGCGTGTTAAGTCTGCTTTATCCAGTGGCCGTGCAAAGTAGTAGCCTTGAAACCTGTCGCAACCAAAACGGGTCAGCATCTCCAGTTGTGTCTGGGTTTCAATCCCCTCGCTATCACATCCATTTCAAGATTTTTACCAATAGTGATGATGCTTTGTACCATTTGTTGGGCACTTTTATCTGTTAAAGCGGCATCCATAAAGCTTTTGTCAATTTTAAGCTCATCAATTGGCAGTGTGCGCAACATGCTCAAAGATGAGTACCCTGTGCCAAAGTCGTCCATAGACAGCTGTATGCCAGCGCCTTTTAGGCTATGCAAAAGCGGCAAAACACTTGGTATATCTTCAATAAGCAAACTTTCGGTAATCTCCAGCGTTATCCAGGCACCATTGATATTTCCCAGGTGCATCTTTTCAATAAAATCGGCCGCAAAATCAGGCTCCAGCAATTGTCGTGCAGAAAGATTAATGGATGTGTGAAAAATGCTGCCAAGGGTGTGCTGTAGCTGTTTAATGTCGGCGAAGGTGGCTTCTATAATGTAGCGACCCAAAATGGGCATCTGTCCAGACGCTTCTGCCACGGGGATAAAAGCATCTGGAGGGACGTTACCCAGGCTTGAGCTGTCCCAGCGAACTAACGCCTCTACACCATAAAAGGAACCGTCGGCGGTGATTTGGGGTTGGTAAACCATGAACAGCTCACGATTTTCGATGGCACTGCGTAGCGCTTGCTCAATGTTAACGTTACGGAGATAGCTCTCTTGCATCGTATCTTTAAAAAGATGCGCCGTGTTTTTCAGACGCTTGGATTTGTACATGGCGATATCAGCCGCTCGTAACAGATCATCGATACTTTGGCCATGTTGAGGGTATTTGGCAATGCCAACACTGGCACTGACATGTAAACGCATGGAGTTGATCTGGTAGGGAGTTGATGCTGTTTCGATAAGCTGCTTTGCCAGGGCCATCAGGGTCGTGTCTTCATGGATGGAGGTTAGCAGGATGAATTCATCACCGCCATAGCGCAATAACGCAGCCTCGTTCGGCAAGACGCCAAGTAACCGTTGAGCCAGCTGTTCCAAAAGTACATCGCCGAGCTGGTGGCCAAAGTTGTCGTTGACGTTCTTGAAATTGTCCAGATCAATATAAAGCAGAGCAAAAGGGCTTGCTTGTGGGTAAATCCAGCTTTGCAGGTTGTTTTTTAGGTAACTTCTGTTTAGCAGGCCAGTAAGTTGGTCGTGGGTAGCCTGGTAAAGCAAGTCGGCATTACGCTTGGCTTCAGCTGTGGCGATGATGCGAAAGAGCACATACAGCAGTCCTTCCACACCTATAAAAATCAAAAAATAGGTGCCTAGTACTTTTGCAAAATCCTTCCAGATCACTTCCATTTGAGTCATCAGCATGAATCGGAGGTTATAGGTTGGATTGTATTGGAGGGAGGCTAAATGGGTTGTGCTTCCTGAGCTATAGAGAAATGAGATAGGCTGGTTTGAGTACCAAATAGCATCCAGTGCTCCCTCACCATGGGTTTTTTCTATGGCTTTTGTCATTGCTTCCTGTTTACTGGCTGGAAGAGGTTCCTGGTAAGGGGCGTAGCCGAGCTCTTCACCGTTGCTGGCGTATTGCACGTACATATCATCACGCATGATCAATGAAACATAGCGATTTTCCAGATCAATGTTTTTGACCAGGTGACCAAAAGAGTCTTCCAGGCGTAAAGCGGCCGTGATAACCCGGTAGACACTACCATCGGGGTTGCGTATTGCTTTGCGGATGGGAACAATCCAGTCTTGAAAGGGTTCAAAGAAATAAGTACGTCCAAAAACCATCGTCTCAGAATCCATTACTTGTATAAATGAAGTGCGAGACTCGGGTTGTTCCAGAAGGTTGGGAAAATTAGACACATCCAGCTCATTGGTGGCAAATAGCATATTTCCCTGGGGATCAACAAGGGCAATCGCAATGATAGCGGGGCTTTCTTCAAGGGCTGCATCAAGAATAACCATGGCGTTTTGATTATCCTGATAGGTCGCATCCTCTAAAAATCTATGTCCGAGGATGTCCAGCATAATTTCATTGGTTCTATAAAGGGCTTGTGTTGAGTTGGCAATCAGTCTGAGGGTATTTTCCTGGGAGTTTTGCGCATTGCTGAACAGTCTTTGCCACTGTGCGTAAGAAACAAAAATAAAATAAAGGCTAAAGAGCAGGGTCAAAATGTAAAAAATTGACCATAAGTTTTTTTTAAGAAGTGCCATAACACTGCCCTTTTATGAATTTTCATGAACCCAACGCTGCCCAAATAGCCATTGGTGTTCTATCACACATATATTAACTTATAGAATCATAGCAGTATTTTAGACATAAACGGATTAGCTTAATCTAAAGCGAATAAGATATCGCAAACGAGCCATAGCTGTGTGTACTTTCTTGTGATTTGAACTGTTTAGTGCGCCAGATAGTCGCGTAGGAGATCTTCCAGCGATCGATGGTTGTTGCTACGCCGATAGATAAATCACCCACCAAAGCACGCTTATCTACGGAATGACTGCTGCGAAAGGTGTTGCCATCCAGAAAAATATCCTGCAGTACCCAGCGTCCATCCATGGAAATAAAACCATGCGCCCCCCAGCTAGTGGATCTATTACTCTTGCCATTGATCGGTGCTGGTACACTGTTGTCTCCGCCAGGACGCAGTGCAGAGGTGCCAAAATCGGCAGGTAAGTTGTGGCCAATCCTGTACTGTACGCCCGTATTCAGATAGGTGGCGACATTGCCCAGACTGCCACCGCCGTGCACGATCAGATCTTGCTGTATGGCATCCCCCAAACGACTCCGGTGGATGCGGTTTTTATGCTCATAAACCAACTGTATACCCAGCTCGTTATGTAATTGATTATCCCAACCATTGAAGCGATCAAAATCACGCATATCATGAACCAGGTTTTGAAACTCCTCTGCCAGTGATGCCGGGCCAACCATGCCCAGATTAACTTCAAATGAATTCAGTCGGTTCAGCGTGCGCGTGTGATAACCCAGGCCAGCGTAAAGCCAGCCAGCATAAGGTCGATCATCAGGAACAATGCCGGTGCTTTCTGAGTTATCCGGGGTGTACATCTTCTGACCCAGAGAAAAGACAACCCGACGGCTGACTTCTTCTTTTGAACCTTGTGCTACCGGATCCAGAGGAGTCAGCAAACGGTTGGCTTGGCGCATCCACAGAGGCAGGCGTTCATCATCAATAAAGCTGTCTATGTCAGGCGAAACCCAGGAGGCACGCACACCATTGGTGTATTGCTGATCGGTTTGACTGAACAGATCATTCTCAAAAAAAAGATTAAGCACCCAGCGTTCACGTACTTCTGTGATGGCCTGCTGTTCGCTGAAGATCTCTGGAGTGTCTTCAGCTTGAGCGGAAAAGCTGAATAAGACCAAGAACATAGCGCTAAGGATAATAAGTGTTGAAAAGTGGCGTGAGAATGCCATGGTGAATACCTGAAAAAAGTCATGCTGAAGCCACATTGGCCAGCCCGCCATAGTACGCCTGTAGACGGGCTTATACCAGAGGTGCCGCATGGGAAGGTCCTTCTTGAAGTAAAGTTGCAAGCCGCTGTATGCCGGTTTCAAAGACAGCCGTGTCAGCCGGAGGAGTGACGCAAATGCGCACGGCCTGCGGTGCCGGATGGCTGCCAACACAGAAGGGGTCGGAGGCGATCAAGGTTACCCCTCGTCGCGCCGCTTCAGCAACGAAATCCACGGCACGCCAGGGTTCAGGCAGCTTCAGCCAGGCATGAAAGCCATAGGCGTGGGCTTCGGTTTCGTAATGTTGTAACTCTTTTTTAAGAATAGCCTGGCGCTTGCTGACTTCAGCCCACTGCCAGTCGATTAGCGTGTCGGCATTGCCTGAGCTGAGCCACTGGCAGGCAATGGCGCCCATTAAGCCCGGAACAGACCAGCATTGTGCACGAAGTGCTGCGCTGAGCCTCGGAATCAAATTACTGGGTGCCCGCAAGGCACCAAAACGCAGTCCGCCTTCAATGATTTTAGATACGCTGAAAATATACAGTGAGCGTTCCGGTGCCAGGCGGTAAAAGGGGATGCCGCGTTGCGCTGCAATCACATACTGTACGCCATCTTCAAGGATCAGCAGGTCGTGGCGTCGGGCGATCTGTACGATCGCTTCACGGCGTGCCTGACTCATATGCTCTCCGGTCGGATTGTTATATTCCGGCATAACGTAGAGCAGGCGGATTTTCTGTTGCTGACAGAGACGTTCTAATGCATCCGGAAGGATGCCTTGATGGTCTGTAGGCACCGGAAGATGCTTTAGACCCAGCTGCCGTGCCACGGCGATCATGCCAGGATAGGTTAACGCGGCAGAAGCCACCGCTTCACCTGGACGAATGAGCGCTTGCATGGCGAGATAATCGGCATGTTGACCACCTTCTGTGATTATCAGCTCACTCGCCTCAACCGGTAGCTCATGGAGGGTCATCCACTCGGCCAGAATCTCGCGCTGTGAGCGGTTGCCCTGCTCCGGCTGATACGCCAGTGACTGGCGCGTTATTTCTGGCTGGCTGGCTATCTGCTGTAAGCAAAAGGCTAATTGCTCAGCCCGAATCGGATTGGGCATCGGAATACTGAGTGACAAGTCTATGCTATCAGCACCGGCACGCGACAAGTGGTGAAACTCTGGTTCATCTGCCTGCGAACCGCGCACACGCGTACCACTTCCCACGCGGGCTTCGGTGAGTCCGCGGCGTTCCGCTTCGCGATAAGCCGGGTTACTGTACCCAGGTAATACCCAGGCATCCGCTAGCAGGCGCTGAGGGGGTAGTTTGTCGCCAGGGCTCATTTTCCCCAGGCAATATCAGCGGCCAACTGATCAGCCAATGTCAGATAAAGGGTGTCCTGGGTTTTATCCAGTTCCGGTAGCCAATGGCAACGGGACCGGGCTTTTTGTTGAATACTCACATGCCCTCCGAGGCGATTGTCCTGAATACAAAGGATTGTTTGCAGGACAATTAAGTAATTGCCGCATCAATTAATACACACTATGGTTAATTGTATGCATTTGTAAACCAAATATTAACTATATTAATTAAATTGTATCCATACAATATAATTTTGGAGGGGTTATGGAACTACCCGGCTATGAACTGCTGACCTTGATGATCCCGGTATTACTGTTTTCATTCAGTATGTCGGTCACACCCGGTCCAAATAATGTGATGTTGACCGCATCCGGGGCTAATTACGGTTTTGTACGCAGCATACCGCATATGCTGGGTATTACCGCGGGTGTGATGTTGTTGATGTCTTCAGTGGCACTGGGTTTGGGTATTCTGTTTGAGCAGTGGCCGGTCTTAATGACACTCTTAAAAATACTGGGTAGCGGCTATTTACTCTGGCTGGGATGGAAGATTTTTCACTCACCACCGCCTGAAATCCGTACTGAAACTGCAGGTAGTCCACTGACATTTTTTCAGGCAGCGATGTTTCAGTTTGTAAATCCAAAGGCCTGGATGATGGCCATTTCAGCCCTGGCGTCGTTCACCCTCAGTGGTGATGCTTTCGTCACCTCCGTGGTGCTGATCATTCTCGCTATGGCAGTGGTAAATCTGCCATCCATCGCTCTCTGGGCCAGCTTTGGGGTGTTACTCGGACGCTTGTTGAAAACGCCACGCCACTGGCGTGTATTTAACCGGTTAATGGGTGGGCTGACAGCATCTTGCGTGGTGATGATATTGATATAAGCGCTAGTGGAAATTGACCGGTATCTGGGTTATAAAGCCTGCATACCGGTCAATATATATACAGGAGGTTTACGCTATGCACAGGAAGCGCGTCACCCGTCAAATACATCGCATGGGTTTAATATTATTTTGTCTGCTGGCACCTGCAGCAGCACTTCAGGCGCAGATTCTGCATTACACTGATGATACAGGTCGGCGTATCTATGTGGATAATATCAGCAAAGTGCCGCATGCCTACCGTGATCAGTTGGAGAAACGTGGTTCACGTTTGACTCCGGAGCGTCGTGATGAGTTGGAAATGGAGCGTCAGGAACGCCTGAGTGCGCAGCAACAGCAGCAATACCTGCGGCAATTGGATCAGGCGATAGCGGCTCTACAAACTCCGCTGACCATGCGGGGGAATTCAGTGATGTTACCTGTTAAGGTGACCCTGCGAGGCCGCACTGCTAACACCCTGATGGTTCTGGATACCGGTGCATCGTCAACTGTGTTCCATCGGGATAAACTAAGCCAGTTACCGCTTGATGCACGCCCATCCGGTTATGCACGGGTGGCAAGTGGTGACGTGATAGAAACTTTTTCGGCACGCTTTGATCGCATCGAGATAGGCCCCTATCGAATTGATGGCCCTCGTGCTGACATTATCGATTTTCAGGGGGCGCTGGGGCACATGATGGCCTGTTGAGTATGGATTTTCTGCGCCAGGTGGATTACCGCATCGATTTTGATGCATCAAAGGTCATCTGGGACCCGGCCCGCATTGCTGAACTCAGGCAGCAGCGGGCGGACCTGGAAGCCGCTATCGCAGCGCTTGCTGAGCCAACTGAAGATCCAGAGTAGCCTTGAGTAGCCTGAACAGCTGAATAGCTGCATCTATCTCTTCTTTGCGGTTGGTCAGGCTTTCAATATTTAACCCTAATGGCAGCCCCAATGGCAGACAGGCTTCCAGTATCTGTTCCAGACTGTTCTGACAGATACGAATCGATTCTGATAAAGGATTTTCGGCATCCAGAATCCGCCAGCGAGTCGCTTCAGGGACAGAAATGCCCAGCCACTGCATAAAGCCCAGCGTTTTTTCACTGCCGCAAGGGGTGAATGTCAGAATAATGCGTTTAGGTGTTTCGCCACGCTGGCGACACTCGCGCGCATAGCCAGTGAGCAGATCAATGGTGGCCTGGGGGTTATAGACCGCCTGAGAGATGAAAAACTCACAGCCCTCCTTGCTTTTCTGTAGCAAACGCAGGTGTTCATTACCCTTAACAGCATGACGCTCCGCAATGGTGACACCACCGAGGTTAAAAGGTAATTGACTAGCGCGCAGTGTTGCATAAGCATCCGGCAAGCTCAGGCGGATCTGACCGTGCGAGGATGGACTGCCAACCAGTACCAGGTGCTGTTGACTGTATTTATCACTGGTTTCTTTCAGCCAGGCTGCAAAACTGGCACGGTCACGCTGGGCTACGCTTTTGTAGGCAATAGTGTCACGCCCCGACAGCTTTGCCAGCAGCCAGGCATAATCACGTGGATCCCGGGTTTCCATATAAGGAAAAGGGCGGGGCTGATCGGTACGACTGCTCTCATCCTGTATGTCATACACCACTACACCGTCGTAATCGATACTGTTCAAACGGCCGAGTAGTTTTTCAGCTATACCTGCCATCGCTTCATCATCAGTTCCAGCGCGTGGTGGCGTGGTGCCAATAAAATATACCCCTTGTTGTGGGTCGCGAAATTTGTCAGAAAGCGTGCGGCTCATGAATTACCCGGTTTGTCGTTGTGAGTTAAATTTTTGTCGCGATTAGTTTAACAATGAATTCTATTCAATAAACTATATTTCATTGTGAAATATTTGTGGGTATGGATGAGCGGTATTCATAGATGTTCGGATCATGGTCGGGTTTGTTGAAATTAGGGTGGGTGAAAGGGCTGATGGGATCGGAGTTTGTCTGACTCGCCGTGAACCCATCCATGGGGGCTCCAGTGCGCCTTCCATGGCGCACAGGGTCAGCCAAATCCGATCCCATCAGCCTCACTACCTGGGTGCCAGATTTAAGTTGGTTTGGCAGAGGAATTTGGGCGGGGTGGTGGTATCGCTTTGGTGGGACCGTCTGCCGCCCGGATGGCGGCAGTCGAGCGGTCATGGATGACGAAAAGCGCGTCACACCAAAGCGACACCACCACCCCAGCATGGCACCATGAAAAAAGGCACTGCCGCCTTTACCGGAGCCCCCATGCATGGGTTCACGGCGTGTCAGGCAGATCTGGCCCATTAGCCTGAGCGATATTGATACGGAAAAAGGGTACTGACCCCTTTACGACTCCTTTATTGCTATAAGGGTTTTTACTTATTACCTGGAACCTACTATCCTAGTCCGCTTATAACAGAATAATTGTTGCACTGCAGCATGATGCGGCGCACAATATGTAAGTGATATTAACGAATCAATAAGGGCAAACTATGGATCTGAAAGATAAAGTAGTCGTAGTAACTGGCGGTGGACGTGGTCTCGGTCGTGCAATGGCACTGGAATTGGCTGCTAAAGGCGCCAAACTCGCATTGGCCGACCTGAACCAACAGGACCTTGATGACACTATTACGCAGTGCAAGGAAAAAGGCTCAGAAGCACGTGGCTATATTTGCAACGTTTCGGTTGAAGCCGATGTTGAAAAACTTTTTAACGATGTTGTAACCGATTTTGGTGCAGTGCACGGTCTGGTAAACAATGCCGGTATTACCCGTGACGGTCTGTTTATTAAAGTTAAAGACGGCGCTGTCGTCAGCAAAATGAGCATGGATCAGTGGAACCTGGTTATGGACGTTAACCTGACCGGTACTTTCCTGTGTGGCCGTGAAGCCGCTATCAAAATGATTGAACTGGGCATCCAGGGCTGCATCATCAATATTTCTTCTGTGTCACGCTCCGGCAACATGGGCCAGACCAACTACACAGCGACAAAAGCCGGTGTACAGGCTATGGCCGTTACCTGGGCAAAAGAACTGTCTCGCTACGGTATCCGCGCCGCATCTATTGCGCCAGGTTATATCGGCACCGAAATGGTCATGAGCATGAAACCCGAAGCACTGGAAAAAATTGCAGCAGGTATTCCTGCCAAGCGCCTGGGTAAACCGGAAGAGATCGCTTCAACAGTGAGCTTCATTCTGGAAAACGACTATGTCAACGGTCGTTGCTTTGAAGTAGACGGCGGCCTGCGTATCTAACGCCGCGTCAGAGAAAAGGCTGCTACCGATAATACCGGTGCAGCCTTCGCTTTATTATTTAACTATTAATCGCGGAAATTATTGAACTGCAAAGGTAGTTCTACGTCTGATTCGCGCAGCAATGCCATCGCTTCCTGCAGATCATCGCGCTTTTTACCTGTTACCCGCACCTTCTCACCCTGAATCTGACTTTGCACTTTCATTTTGCTGTCTTTGATCAGCTTGGTGATTTTTTTACACTGCACCTGATCCAGCCCCTGGCGCAAAATAACTGTCTGCTTAGCCTTCACACCACTCAGATCCGGATCTTTAACCTCCATACAACGTATATCTATTTTGCGTGCGGTTAGTTTTGTACGCAGCAATTCAAGCATCTGCTGCAATTGGAAATCCACCTCAGCAATCAGCGTCACCGTTTCATCCTGCAGTTCAAATTCAGCTTTGACACCTTTGAAATCATAGCGACTGGCCAGATCTCTATTCGCTTGATCAACAGCATTGGTTACTTCGTGCGAATCCAGTTCGGAAACTATGTCAAATGAAGGCATACTATACTCCTGTCAGTAGTGAGCGGATGATCAAAACACCCGCCTCAGGTAAACGGAAAACAATTATGAAATGGCATATCCTCGGCGCTGGCGCCATGGGTAACCTGTTCGCGACCCGGTTGCTACAAGCCGGTCAGGACGTCAGCCTTATTCTGCGCCAGCCAAACCCTGAGGGCTATTATCAACTGCATTGCCTGGAGGGTAAAGCCAGACGCACTTATACCCTGACTGCACAATCCGCATCAGCGGATGAAGCGATCTGCAGATTACTCATTACCACCAAAGCCTATGACACCCAAGCCGCCCTGGCCTCAGTAGCCGATCGCTTAACACCAGACGCGACACTAGTGCTTTTGCAAAACGGCATGGGACAGCACCAGACTGTTCAGCAGCAGCACCCTTCAGCTGATGTCTGGGGTGCCGTCACCACTGCTGGCGCTTGGCGTCCGCAACCTGATGAACTTGTTTGTGTTGCTGCTGGAGAAACCCATATAGGTCCGTTTACTGCAGAAACGGCAGCATTACCCGCCGGTTGGACAGCACTGACTCCAGCACCCATCTATGTGCAGGATATACAAACAGCTCTCTGGCGCAAACTGGCAATCAATTGTGCCATCAACCCACTAACCGCCCTGCACCGCTGCCACAATGGCAAACTGGTAGAAAATCCTGAGTTTTATCAGCAGATGCAGCAACTCTGTGATGAAATTGAAACCCTGACTCACAGCCTGGGAATCACTCTGTTTGCAACAGACTTGATCGACCAGGCGGCCAAGGTAGCCCAGGCTACCGCGGATAATCGCTCATCGATGCTCCAGGATATTTGTCATGGACGCCCTACAGAGATCGAATTCATCACCGGTTACGTCTGCAGCCAGGCAGATCAGCTAGGCATCGACCTGCCCTGCAACAAGGCTTTACTGTCACAGGTTCGCGCCTTATCTGCAACCTGACCCTGTCTGCCAGAAAAGGTCGATTCAACTTGGCAGCCATCATGTTACACTTCAATGAAACCATCGGTAATACTTAACCGAACCCAGATCAGGATAGCGCTATGGCCGAAACCCCTACAGAGATCGAGTATCCCTACGATAAGAAAATGCAACGTAAGGTTTACGAGCAGGAAAAGCGTGCCTTACAGATCGAGTTGCTGAAAGTGCAGAGCTGGATGCGTGAAACAGGACAGCGCATCGTAATCATCTTTGAGGGACGCGATGCCGCAGGTAAAGGCGGTACCATCAAGCGCTTTATGGAACACCTTAACCCACGCCACGCGCGGATCATAGCTCTGGAAAAACCCTCCGATGTAGAGCGGGGCCAGTGGTACTTTCAGCGCTATGTTAAACAACTCCCCACCAGTGGCGAGATGGCGCTATTTGACCGTTCCTGGTACAACCGTGCCGGTGTCGAACGAGTGATGGGCTTTTGTTCACCTTCGGAATACCTGGAGTTCATGCGCCAGACACCCGAGCTGGAAAAAATGTTTGTGCGCAGCGGCATACGACTATTCAAACTATGGTTTGAAGTCAGCCGAGATGAACAGTTCGAACGCTTCCAGTCCAGACGTCTGGACCCGGTTAAACAGTGGAAACTGTCACCCATCGATATGGCATCTCTGGATAAATGGGATGCCTACACCGATGCCAAGGATGCCATGTTCCGCCATACAGATACGCCGGAAGCCCCCTGGACGGTGATCCTGTCGGATGACAAGAAACGCGCCCGACTCAATGCCATGCGCCACATTCTAAGTCAACTGCCCTACCCGGACAGAGATCCGGAAACGGATATTACACCTGACCCGCAAATCTGTATTCCGGCGCGAAAGCTGACTAACGGATAAGTTGATCACTGGTGGGAATTGCGCACAGCATAGCTTTTGCTGATGAAGACAGGTTCTTTAACGCCGCGACGCTGGTTAACGACCTGCGTCAGCACAAAACAAAAATTACACACCATGTTGAGTAATCGCGGCAGTACCTCCGGCACACTGATACCCTCTGCATCAACTCGCACCAGCGCACGGATAGCTTTTTTACTTGCGGAACGTGCCTGATGCAGCTGTGGTACAGGCGTGAGGCCTCGCGGCAATACAAAACCTGTGTTACGCGCTGCCACTTCAGTAGTGTAATGATTCAACCGGCTCCTGAGCCAACTCAGATCGTCTTCACTCACAGCCAGACGTCCACGAATAGAGCCGTTAGCATGAAAGGCTAAGGGTTGCAGCCGCTCCAGGTCTGCCGCCAGATCGTCCATGTCCGTCTCCAGAGCTGATAAAGCCATCCCCAGCAAAGTACACAACTCATCGGTGATGACTTCATAATCACACAGACAAGAAGACTCATGCACAAACGGAT
The DNA here is from genome assembly GCF_000764495.1 of Nitrincola sp. A-D6. Lineage (GTDB taxonomy): Bacteria > Pseudomonadota > Gammaproteobacteria > Pseudomonadales > Balneatricaceae > Nitrincola. Next base: position 38,981 of record NZ_JRLB01000009.1, on the reverse strand, counting down.
AGCAAATCTCATCCAGTTTTTTGCTTATTTTTAGTGACATCACAGTTATCCAATGACAGAAATGATGGGGGGATGGGCCTGCAGATCAACACAAGCATCTACCTGATATACCGCCCGCAGGTTATCCACTGTTAAGACTTCGGCCGGGGCTCCCTGCGCATAAACCTGCCCTTGATGCAGCAGACAAAGACGATCACAGTAACGCGCCGCTTGTGCCAGATCATGCAGTGACACTATCACGCCATGCTGTTGCTGTGCATAGTGGCGCAGCAGTTCCAACACACGACTTTGATAATACAGATCAAGACTGGCCAAAGGCTCATCGGCCAACAATAGCTGTGGCTCCCCTGCCAACACTCTTGCCAGCCAGACCCGGGCTTGCTCACCGCCAGACAATTTATCGACCGGCTGGTCCAACCACTGGGTCACACCCGTCTGATATGCTACCCGCTCCACGGGTGTCTTAGCTTCATCGTCCCACGGCAGGCGTCCAAGGCTGATAATATCGCGCACACTCAGTGCCCAGGCACTCTGACAACGTTGTGGCAACAGGCCTATCTGTCTTGCCCGCTGCTGTACCGACAGCCTGTTAAGTGGGGCGTTGTGCAGTTGAATATCTCCCTGGCAGGATTCAATACCCGCCAGACAATGCAGCAGAGTGGTTTTACCCGCACCATTAGGCCAATCAGCCCTAACATCTCACCGGGCTGCACTACCAGATCAACCGCTTTAAGCCGGGTATCAACTGTCAGCCCACTGACGTTCATCAGAGCCATCGTCTGCGCTCCCGCCATACCAGCCAGATAAACAAAGGCGCCCCCAGCAGCGAAGTCAGCACACCCAGTTTCAGCTCCGGACCGGCTGGCAGCAAACGCACCAGAATATCAGCCAGACAAACCAGGACGGCGCCCATCAATGCAGAAGGAATCAATACCCGGTCAGGTCGATTTCCGGCCAGCGGCCTGACCAGGTGCGGCACAATCAAGCCAACAAAACCGATGGCCCCTGCCACAGCCACTGACGTACCTACCAGCAAAGCCGCTCCCAAAATAATCAGTCGACTACCACGTGTATAAGAAAAGCCCATACTGCGTGCCACCTGCTCCCCCAAGCTTAGCCCCAGCAATAAGCGCCGCTGACTTAAGATCAATCCCCACCTACCAGCAATGCTGGCAGCAACAGCCACAGGTGTTCAAGCCCTCGCTCAGACACTGAACCCAGCAACCAGAACACCAATTCCTGCATAGCATAAGGGTTAGGTGCAAAATTCAACACCGCCGCCAGTAACGCACCTGTCAGGGTTGAGATGGCTAATCCAGCCATGATCACCATACCCTGACGCGCCGTACCTGCCAGAAACAGCATTAATGACATGGCCAGGCCTGCGCCCAGCAGACCGGCCAGCGCCGGCGCCGCACCACCAGCCATAGGAAACAAGCCAAAATAGAATACACAGGCGGCACCTAATGCCGCCCCCTGACTGGCTCCAGTCAAACCGGGATCAGCCAGTGGATTACGTAGCAGCCCCTGCAGCGCCGCGCCACTGAGACCAAGCGCGGCACCCACAGACATCGACAGCAGGGTGCGTGGCAAACGAATGTCACCGACCACTATCGCCGCCACACTATCTGAACCCAATACCCAGTCATACAAACCGGCCCATACCGCCACGTCGGTTGAGCCAACAGACAGCGAGAGGGTGGCTGTCAAACACATCAGCAACAGCAGAATGGGCAGAATCAATTCCACACCTCCCGTGCCTGGCGTAACTGTTCGATCAGCCCCCAGGTCCAGGGGCCTGGACACTGCCAGCGCCAGTAGTCTGTCATTAACCAACGCTGTTCCGGAATACGCCCGGCTAATGCCGGATGTTCAGCAAAGCGATTGGCCAGTGAAGGGCTATCCGGCGCTGCCCAAAGCAGCGCATCAGGTGGATCACTGACTAACTGTTCCAGATCCAGTGATACATACCCCTGATCGGTCAAATAATTAGACCAACCGGCCTGGCGCAAAATCTGGTCTTCGAAAGTCCCTGGACCTGTCCCTATACCGTTCGCCCCCAGCAGCAATAAACGCGGAGTCGGGAGGTCATGCAGCTGCTCATCCGGAGCGGGAGTAGCAAGATTGGCTGGCAGGCCGGTCAGTTGCAAAATAGAGCGTTCATAATCCTCAATCTGTTCAAGCGACTGAGGCAGGGAGACTACTGCCACCGGCAGGTGCAGAGTCTGCAGCCGATTTCGCAGCAACAATGCGTTGTATTCACCCACCAGAATCAGGTCTGGTTGTAACTGATAAATCTGCTCCAGCGAGCCATCATGTGCTGGCCAGTCATTCAATTTCAAGGGTAGAGGATAGCGTTTATGTAAGGGCGATAATCCGGCTATACGCGACCTGTCTACATGGTAAGCCAGTATCCAGTCCATACACAGATCCAAAGACAGGATACGCTGCGGAAACGACGATTCAGCGTCTGGCGCAGCTTCTGAGCTCAATGTTTCAGATCTCACAGCCAGTGCCCAGCCCAACAGCAAGGTCAGCATTAATGCACGCTGTAGCCCATTGCGCTTGTAAGGCATCCACTTCGCCATGATTTTTAAGACCTTCTCTGCCTGTAGAGGCTGGCAGAATAACGGAAATCCGGGATGACTTCACCCACTCGCCTCCCTATAATGGCACGGCTTATTTGATTTGCTCATTAAGGTGTCGCGTGATTCATGCACGCGATTAAACGGGAAACAGGTGCTGACACCCGTCAAAAGCCTGTGCTGCCCCCGCAACGGTAAGATGTTGTCATCGCAAACGCCACTGTGTTACTAAAACATGGGAAGGCGCGATGAACTGCGCTCTGCGCCGCATCAAGCCCGGATACCGGCCTAAGTGAGACTACTGTTGGTGTTGCGGAGGGCTTCACCCAGTCAAACTTACAGAACCGCCTGTTCTTGGTGGTGCTGTGTCTTTGGCTTTCCCTCCCTCGTCACGCCCTAACTTAGCGTATGAGGATACAAACTTGAAACATCCCCTGCTCAGACACACTCTGTTAATCACAACGTTAACGACCCTTAGTGCTCCACTTTTAGCCGATAGCGTTCAACTGGAACCCCTATTGGTGACGGTTACCACTCCGTTGCGCATGGCGCAGACTCTGAATGAGACCCAAGCTGCCACAACCGTCATCACCCGTGCCGATATTGAACGCCAGCAACCAGAATCTGTCGCGCAGCTACTGCGTGGACATCCCGGTATTGAATTTGCCAGTAGCGGTGGGGCAGGTTCGATAACCAGCCTGTTTATGCGCGGCAGCAACTCTAACCACACACTGGTAATGATCGATGGTGTCAAGATTAACAACCCAACCAGTGGCGGAGTCAGTTGGCAATTCCTGCCCGTCAACCAGATAGAGCGCGTCGAGATTGTACGCGGTCCACAATCCAGTGTCTGGGGTGCAGATGCTATTGGCGGTGTCGTCAACATCATCACCCGTAAAGCGACCGAACCCGGAACAGAAGGTGAGATTCGCGTAGGGGTTGGCCAGCAAAACACCCGACTGACCGACGCCAATTTCAGTGCGGCTAATGCAACCACACGTTTTACTTCGGCCTTGAGTTACCGTGAGTCTGATAGTATCAATGCCAGAACGGCTGATACCACTGATGAAAAAGATGGCTATGAGCATTATGGCCTGAGCTTGCAGCTTGAACATGATCTGAATGAGCGTAACACCCTTTCTGCCGGGTATCTGCGTAGCCAGGGCGACAACCAGTATGATAATTGCTCCGATGCTTTCTGGAACGCATCCAATGCCTGCAAAGAAGAGTTTGCCCTGCAAACACTCAACCTGGGCTGGACACATCAACTAACCAACGCCTGGCAAATAGATACATTGCTGCAACGCGTTGACGAAGATCGTGAAGATTTTTATGAAGGTCAAGACAATGGCCACACTCACACTCAGCGTGATCAACTCGGCATCAAGGCCACCCTGTCGACGGACCCTTTCAGCCTGGTTACCGGGTTGGATGCACAGAAAGAGCGCATACTGAAAGGCTCCGGCTTTACCCAGGACAGCCGGGATATCTTCGGTGTGTTTGCGCAGACTCACTATCGCCTGACCGATACCTGGACACTGTCAGCCGGGGTACGCCATGATGACGATGAGTTTTTCGGTAACCAGGCCACAGGTAACCTGGGACTGGACTGGCAACTGCATAGCGCCCATAACATTGGCGCCAGTATTTCTCAGGGATACCGGGCACCCAACCTGATGGAACTCTATGGACCGGCCAGTTGGGGTGCCAACCCGGATCTTAAACCAGAGGAGTCGATTAACTACGAGCTCTTCTGGCACTATCAGCCAGACTCGGCTTTTAATGCTGAGGTACGCCTGTTTCAGAATGAAATAGACAACCTGATTGTCTGGTCAGCGGGTCAAAACCTCAATATCAATGAGTCACGTATCAGAGGCACCGAAATTACACTGGCTATCAACTCGCCAACTGGCGCTTCGCTGGTGCCCTAACGCTTCAGGACCCGATCAACCGTGAAGATGACTCGCTATTGCTGCGCCGGGCACGGGAACATGGCCGGATTGATATTGACTATGCCGTCTCAAATTGGGGTGCAGGCGCCACAATTGAAGGTCAGAGCAAACGTTATGATTTTGGCGGTGACCGCATGGGCGGCTACGCGCTGCTGAACACCCGCGCGCATTGGCACCTGTCATCCGACTGGACCCTGCGCGCCAAAGTCGACAATCTATTCGATCAGGACTACGAACAAGCCCTTGGATACAACACTCCGGGACGCTACGTCGAAACCAGCCTGACCTATCGCTTTTAAAGGGAGCGGTGACTGCAGGCAGACAGGCCGGTAGGGCTTCTCCTTCAATCTGACCTCTGCTGCCATGGATGGCAGCAGTGAGCCCACAAGGACGTGTTCATGGCGCGTCAGATTGAAGGGGGAGCCCTGCCGGTCCCATACCAGCACTACTAGCAACTACCAGCACAACTACTCAACCCGCTATACTCAACCTAACTCCTTCACAACCAAGGTGTATAAACCATGTCTGACCGACTCGACCGTATCTACACCCGCAGTGGCGACAAAGGCACTACCGGATTGGCCAATGGCAAACGCATCCCCAAATCCCATCCGCGTATTGAAACCCTGGGCGATGTCGACGAACTGAACAGCCTCATAGGTCTGTTAATCGCTGAACTGGACGCTAACCATGCATTAAACACCCCCCTGGCACAGATCCAGAATGACCTGTTCGACCTGGGTGGTGAACTGGCGATAGCCGATGACAAGTATACCGTTATTACTCTGGACACCGTGACACGTCTGGAAACCTGCCTGGATCAGTTAAATACCAACCTACCGCCATTGAAAGAGTTTATTTTGCCAGGCGGCAGTCGTGCTGCAGCAACAGCCCACCTGGCACGTTCAGTCTGTCGCCGGGCGGAGCGACGCATCGTAGAGCTGAGCAGCCTGAATCAGGAAAGCATCAACCCGATGGGTGTCAGCTACTTGAATCGACTATCCGATTTATTGTTTGTAGTGGCTCGGACTCTGGCGCGGGAAAACAGTGGCAAGGAGATACACTGGAAACCAACCCCCCAGGAAAATCTCTAAAGCCTTATCCACCCGGTCAGCATTTAAGACCAAGGTTAATTTTACAGCCACGCCCGAAACGGGATAAGCTAAACACATCATCAGGATTATAAGAGGAAGCGTCGCATGGAACAGGAAACTCTCTGGATCGTTGCCGTAGTTGCACTTGTGGTGGGTGTATTAATTGGTTACCTGCTGGGAAAATCCGGTAGCAATAAAGTCAAGAGCAAGCGCCTCGAAGAAGAACTGCATGGTTCCAGAGCCGAGATGGACCGATATAAAGAGGAAGTGACCTCGCATTTCGAGCAAACTGCTGCTTTAGTTAATGAGCTAACCGACCAGTACCGCAAAGTGCACCAACACCTGGCTACCGGTGCACAAAATCTGTGTCCGGATCAGCAGGCGGGTCGTTCACTGCAGTCATCACTGCAGCCTAAACTGGAAGCTAACACTAGTGATGATACCACCCTTGAGCCAGCCACTCAGGAAACACCCGAAGCTGATCACCAGCCTCTAGCGATACAGCCCCCGAAGCGCCAAAAGACTGGGCACCGAAAAAACCCAATGATGAAGGAACACTATCTGACCGCTACGGGCTAAAAAAAGGGGGAGAAGAGAACCCTGAGGCTCCACCCTACCCAGATAGCGGCTTGAATGATGACGAAACAACACCTGCAAAGCCGAATCAGAAAAACTGAACCCCGGAAATCACTTAAACCGGATTGGCAATATCCACAAAACGGTGTTCAATTCCAAAATGGCGAGCCAGGTGCTCGCCTAACGCCTGAACACCATAGCGTTCCGTAGCATGATGACCTGCCCCGATGTAGTGAATACCGGCCTCACGAGCAATATGCACCACCGGCTCTGAAATCTCTCCACTGATATAAGTATCCGCACCCAGGGCGAGTGCCGTATCGATAAAACGTTCGGCGGCACCGGTACACCAGGCCACCTTACTCACCTTATGCTCCCCGCCAGCAATCACCTGGGGTTCGCGCTCCAGATGCTGCTCAATACGCCGAGCAAAGGATTTTAGTGTACAGGGTTCGGTGACATGACCAATATTTCCCAGCCCCAAGGGATTACCAGGTTCCATACTATCGTCAGATTCCAACCCCAAGCGTAAACCCAGGCGAGCATTATTTCCCAGAGTCGGATGTGCATCCAGCGGTAAATGATAAGCCAGCAGACTAATATCATGCATCATCAATGTTTTTATACGCCGGTACTTAATTCCTGTGAGGACTGCAGGCTCACCTTTCCAGAAATAACCATGATGCACAAGCACCAAATCAGCTTGCCAATCTACAGCCTCGTCTAACAAAGCCTGACAGGCGGTGACACCTGACAGGATTTTTTGCACTTGAGGACGGCCCTGCACCTGCAGACCATTTGGACAATAATCTTTGAAATCGCTGGACCGCAGTGTCTGGTTACAGTATTCCACCAGTACATTAATATCGACACTATTGTAATTCATCAGCTGATTCCCATTTATCAGTACAAAAACGTATACTATCAACAAACTTTAAACGAAATGGATTTATGCGTAAATTTAAACTCTTATCCTGGCCAGTGACCGTCGGTATTTTATTAGCTCTGCTGATCATTCAGTTTTTTTCTGAGCGCGCCAGTACACCAGAAACCAGAGTCAATGTAGTAGAGACACAGATATCACCTATTACAGATGGCATTTTGCAGCCACGTATTTCCTATGCCGACGCCGTGGATAAAGCCTCACCAGCCGTTGTGAATATTTACACCCAGACCCTTGTCAGAGAACCTGCTAACCCCTTACTTAGCGACCCTTTATTTCAGCAGTTTTTCAATATTGACCGCCTGCCACAGCAAGAGCGTATCCAGTCCAGTCTGGGTTCTGGTGTTATTTTAAGTGCAGATGGCTATGTGGTTACCAATAACCATGTTATCAGTGGTGCTGATAGTATTGTGGTGTCACTGCAGGATGGCCGGGAATCTCTCGCCCAAGTGATTGGCAGTGATCCGGAAACAGACTTAGCCTTGCTTAAGGTCAATCTAAACGAACTACCCAGTATTGTAATGAACACCTCCGAAACACTTCGTGTCGGTGATGTTGTATTGGCAATAGGCAACCCATTCGGTGTGGGACAGACCGTCACCCAGGGTATTGTCAGTGCCACCGGGCGCAACAGTATTGGCTTAAATACCTATGAAAACTTCATTCAGACTGACGCCGCCATCAACCCCGGCAACTCAGGTGGCGCATTAATTGACCCGAACGGCCATATGGTCGGTATTAATACCGCCATTTTTTCCCAATCCGGAGGGTCTCATGGTATCGGCTTTGCCATTCCGGCACTGACTGCGCTTCAGGTCATGCAGGATTTGATCGAGCATGGACGCGTGATTCGTGGCTGGCTGGGCATTGAAGTACAGGAAATCACGCCCAGACTGGCCGAGTCGTTTAATTTTGCCGCAGAAAATGGCGTAATTGTAACCGGTGTGGTACGTAATGGCCCTGCCCATCAGGCTGGACTGCAACCTGGTGATATCCTGACTGCTATTGATGCTGAATCCATCAGCAATGCACGTAGCCTGATGCTACAAATAGCACGCACCAAACCGGGCGAGAATATCCGTCTGGAGCTGCTCAGAAATGAACGCCACTTATCTCTGATTGTTCAACTGTCGGAACAAGTCCGCTCACCTAAATGAGCAGACCAGCCAGGGCAATTAGTCAGCTTTAATAATACGGTACTCAGCTGAGCGCGCATGCGCCGTCAGGCTTTCGCCGCGCGCCAGAACAGAAGCCACTTTACCCATCTCGGAAGCACCTGCCGCCGAGAACATAATGACAGAAGAGCGTTTCTGAAAATCATAAACGCCCAGCGGTGACGAAAACCGCGCCGTGCCCGAGGTGGGCAGTACATGGTTAGGGCCAGCACAGTAATCGCCCAGAGATTCCGCCGTGTAACGTCCCATAAAAATAGCACCCGCGTGGCGTATCTTCGGCAGCAAAGCTTCCGGATCGGCAATCGATAGCTCCAGGTGCTCTGGGGCAATACGATTACTTAACCTTGCTGCTTCATCCAGATCAGCTACTTCAATCAGAATCGCACGATTTTTGAGTGATACACTGATAATGTCACTACGCTCCATAGTGGGTAAGAGCTTTTCAATACTCTTAACCACCTGATCCAGATAGCTGGCATCAGGACAGATCAGGATAGACTGCGCATCTTCATCATGCTCAGCCTGAGAGAAAAGATCCATGGCAATCCAGTCCGGATCTGTCTGCCCATCACAGATCACCAGAATTTCAGAAGGACCAGCGATCATATCGATGCCTACTGCACCAAATACCGCACGCTTGGCTGTTGCTACAAAAATATTTCCTGGCCCGACGATTTTATCCACTCGCGGGACGGTTTCAGTGCCATAGGCAAGGGCCGCGACCGCCTGTGCGCCACCCAGGGTGAACACGCGGTCAACACCAGCTAAAGCGGCGGCGGCCAATACCAGCTCATTCACAACACCATCAGGTGTCGGTACCACCATAATAATCTCTTGTACACCTGCCACTTTGGCTGGTAAGGCATTCATTAGTACAGATGACGGATAAGCCGCCTTACCACCGGGTACATAAATACCCACTCGATCCATTGGTGTAACCTGTTGCCCAAGTACAGTGCCATCCGGTTCCGTATAGCGCCAGGACTCACTTTTCTGACGCTCATGGTAAGCACTGATACGCTGAGCTGCAGTTTCCAGCGCGGTGCGTTGATCCAGCGGCAGATTTTCCAATGCTTGCAGCAGACGAGTCTGGCTGACTTCCAGCTCAGCCATATGCGTTGCCTGCATGCGATCGAAGCGATTAGTGAACTCAATCAGCGCGGCATCCCCACGGGCTCTGACCTGCTCAATCACATCATCAACGATCTGATTAACCTTCTTATCCGAAACACTTTCCCAGGCCAGCATGCTATCCAGCTGACTATCGAAATCAGTCTGGCCAAACTTAAGACGTGTGATCTCTAATGACATATCAAACCTCACGTTTAGCTGCCACGGCAGCTTGCATTTGCTCAATTATGGGTTGGATCATCTCATACTTCATTTTCATGGAAGGCTGCCCCACCACTAAGCGTGAGCTGATATCCGCTATATGCTCTATGGGTTCAAGGCCATTGGCTCTTAAGGTATTACCTGTATCGACAATATCCACAATACGATCAGCCAAACCCATAATCGGTGCCAACTCCATCGCTCCATAGAGTTTGATAATATCCACTTGAGAACCCTTACGGGCATAAAAGTCACGGGTAATATTGACAAATTTACTCGCCACCCGCAGGCGCCCCTCGACAGGAGATGCCCCTTTCATACCAGCGACCATCAAACGACAGCGGGAAATCTCCAGATCCAGAGGTTCATAGAGTCCCTGCCCACCATGCTCCATCAGCACATCCTTACCTGCCACACCCATATCAGCTCCACCATATTCAACATAGGTAGGCACATCGGTGGCACGAATCACTAGTAGTTTGATATTGGCATGATTGGTATCAAATATCAGTTTACGGCTGCTGAAAATATCTTCCGCCGGATGTATATCGGCTGCCGCCAGCAAAGGAAGTGTTTCCGTCAGGATTCGCCCTTTGGAAAGGGCGATGGTCAGCTGCTGTGTCATAGACTACTCTCTTAACTTTTTACGCGTCGGATGGTAGCACCCAAACCCTGGAATTTTTCTTCTATGCACTCATAGCCCCGATCGATATGGTAGATACGATCTATCAGGGTTTCACCCTCAGCAACCAGCGCCGCAATGACCAGGCTGGCCGATGCACGTAAATCCGTTGCCATGACCGGTGCACCTTTGAGCTTATTCACACCTTCAATAATCGCCGTGTTGCCATCAATGGTAATATCGGCACCCATACGCTGCATTTCCTGCATATGCATAAAACGGTTTTCAAAGATCGTTTCACGCACAATACCGACACCGATTGCCACTGCATTCATCGCTGCAAACTGTGCCTGCATATCGGTAGGGAACGCCGGGTAAGGTGCTGTAGTCACATTGACCGCTTTCGGTCGGCGCCCATGCATATCCAATTCAATCCAGTCTTCACCCGTAGTAATTTCTGCACCGGTTTCCTGCAGTTTTTTCAATACCGCATCCAGTGTATCCGGGCGGGTGTTGTAGGCACGCACTTTGCCACCCGTTGTAGCCGCCGCGACCAAAAAAGTACCGGTTTCTATACGATCAGCCATGACTGCATAGTGACAGCCTTTGAGGGATTTAACACCGTGCACGCTAATCATATCGGTACCGGCACCACGAATATCTGCACCCATGGCATTTAAACAGTTGGCCAGATCCACGATTTCCGGCTCACGTGCCGCATTTTCAATCAGGGTTTCGCCATCCGCCAATGCAGCAGCCATCATGATATTTTCGGTACCGGTAACGGTAACGGTATCAAAAAAAACCTTACCGCCTTTCAGACGTCCATCACAGGTGGCTCGGATATAGCCCTGATCCACTTCAATATGCGCCCCCATAGCTTCCAGGCCACGCAGATGCAGATCCACTGGGCGACTACCTATGGCACAACCACCCGGAAGCGACACCTCAGCTTCACCAAAACGTGCCAATAGTGGTCCTAAAACCAGAATCGATGCACGCATGGTTTTCACCAAATCATAAGGTGCCACCACTGAGTCGATCTGCCTCGCATCTATCTCGGCACACTGATCACCAGTCAGTGTGACAGTGACGCCCAGTCTGCGCATCAACTCAAGCATGGTGTTAATGTCATGCAAATGTGGCAGGTTAGTTAGCGTCACTGGCTCATTCGCCAGCAGCGTAGCGGCCAAGATTGGCAGAGCCGCATTTTTTGCACCAGAGATACGCACCTCACCATTCAGGCACGCACCTCCTTGAATCAAAAACTTATCCATTTATCTGTCCGTATTAGGGCATGATTAATTCAGGGCAGCCCACTGCTCGGGAGTATAGGTTTTAATCGTTACAGCATGAATGTCACCACTGGCAATCTGCTTGTTCAGGCAGGCATAAACCAACTGCTGCTTCTTTACCGGACTTAAATCCGCAAACTGATTACTGATAACGGCAATTTCAAAATTACACCCTTCACCTGAGGTCAGTACCTGGCTATCAACCAGTTGACTTTCAATAACCTGTTTTACGTCTTCAGCTTGCATATAAACTCCGGAAACTTTTTTGACAGGGGGCAGATAATAACGCAAAACGGGTCTGAAAGGCGACATTACCTTTCAGACCCGTTAGGTCAATCAATGCAGATTTTCTTCAACACCAACCAAACGAGCTATAGCAAGCAGGTCCTCCGGCGTATTGATAGCCGTAAGCTCTATGCCTTTGGCCAGAGCCAGGCGCTCACAACAAAACCACAGAGACAAGGCGGAGCTATCAACCCGCCCCACAGCGGAAAAGTCTAACTGACATGGGCCTTGAAACTGTTTGATCTGACTCAGAAGCGCCGCACGTTTTTCTACAACTGTAGAAAACAGCAAATCGCCCGCAACAGGGATAACCTGAATGCCAGCCTCAGCCTTCGACATCTTCTACTACCTCGGCGATTGTACTGGCTACGCGCTCTTCCCAGCTGTCAATGACAGCCGAAATATCACGGGAGCTCTGATACATGTCAGCAAACTGGTTTTGAAAAGTCAGGCGTAAATTGATCCCTTCAACAGCCACGTTTACCAGCATCCAGTTATCATCAATATTACGCATATAGTAGAGTATGCTGTAAGTTTTCCCAGCGGTTGATGTCAACTGGACATTAACCACCTGCATATTTGGCTGTGGGCTGGGAGCACGTGGTGGTGTAATCGTATACTCACGAATAGAAAATTCACTCACAGCCATGGCGTAGGTTCTGATCAGGGTTGTTTTGAGTACACCCGCAAAACGCTCCAACTGATCTTCAGTTGCACTACGAGCAAAACGCCCCATAACCCCACGGCCAAAACCATAAAAATCGATGACAGGCGTAACTATCTGCTCAACTTCGGACTGCAAACGTATTCTGTTTTCCTCCTCAAACAGCGAGGTATCATTCATCAGATCAACTACTTTTTCGGTTGTATTTTCAACTACCAGCTTTGCAGCTTCCCAGTCCTCATCAGCCGCAAAGGCTTTAAATGTGAGTAGAATTGAAAACAAAAAAACCAGATTTGCTGCATACAACTTCTTCATGGTGTTTACTCACTAACCTGATTCATAAGGAACTTACCCACCAAATCTTCTAAAACAAGAGCAGACTGGGTATTAAAAATAAAATCGCCTTCGGCTAACACATCCATATCACCACCCGGCACAATGCCAACATATTGCTGACCCAACAGACCCGATGTCAAAATCATCGCTGAGCTATCGGAACTGATATAATCAACATCGGCAAATATTTCCATCTCCACTTCTGCCATCAGCATCTGCGGATCCAGGCGAATATTCTTGACCTCACCGATTTGCACACCGGACATGGCCACTTTAGCACGAGACGTCAGCCCCCCTATATTCTCAAAACTGGCATAGAGCTTATAACCACCCTGTTTCGGGGTAAGATTTAAACCACTGACATTCAATGCCAGCACGACCAAGGCCAGGAAGCCAATCAGCATAAACAGCCCTACACTGATTTCAACAGTACGGATACGCATTTTTACAAGTCTCCAAACATCAAAGCGGTAAGCACAAAGTCCAAGCCCAGAACAGCAAGCGATGCATAGACCACGGTACGGGTAGTAGCCTGACTGATTCCTTCTGAAGTCGGAATACAATCATAACCCTGATACACAGCGATCCAGGTAACGACAAACCCAAACACCACCGCTTTTATCAGGCCATTCAACACATCACCCTGAAAATCAACAGACTGCTGCATATTTGCCCAAAAAGCGCCACTGTAGATTCCCAACCAGTCAACAGCAACCAGAGAGGCTCCCCAGATGCCCACAACGGCAAAAATCATCGACAGCAGTGGCATACAGATAAAGCCAGCATAAAGGCGCGGCGCAATAATCCGGCGATAAGGATCAACACCGATCATTTCCAGGCTGGCCAACTGCTCAGTCGCTTTCATTAGTCCAATTTCAGCGGTAAGCGCTGAACCGGCACGCCCGGCAAACAATAAGGCGGTGACCACTGGAGCCAACTCCCGCAACAAGCTCAGCGCCACCATCTGACCGACCGCCTGTTCAGAGCCATAATCCACCAGGATCGTATAGCCCTGCAGTCCCAGCACCATACCGATAAAAATACCCGATACAGCGATGATCACCAGTGACAAAACACCGATAAAATAAATCTGTTTAATCAGCAAGGGAAACATCATTACCGGCGCGGGCGCTGCTACTACCGAATGAAACAGTATCTGGCCAGAGCGCCCAAGTGCCGCACACTTGGAAAGCGTTTTATGTCCCAGCCTTTGAATAGGGTCGAGTATCACCTAAAGGCTCCTCCTGCCATCAACTGTTCAGTAAGATCGGGGGCCGGATAGTGAAATGCTACCGGCCCATCAGGCAAACCTTCGATAAACTGACGCACCTGTTCAGAATCCTGATTTTTAAGCTGATCGGGTGTACCTTCAGCGATCACCTTACCCTCTGAAAGTACATAAATATAATCCGCAATCGACAGGGTTTCCTCAATATCATGTGAAACAATAATAGAGCTATGCCCCAGCGCTTCATTCAGGCGCTTGATCAGATTGACCAGTACGCCCTTAGCAATAGGGTCCTGGCCGGTAAAGGGTTCATCATACATGACAATATCAGGATCCAGCGCAATCGCACGGGCTAACGCCACACGCCGCGCCATTCCCCCGGAAAGTTCGCTAGGCATTAAGCCACAGCGCCACGCAAACCAACAGCCTGCAGCTTCATTAATACAATATCGCGAATCATCTCTTCGGGCAGCTGAGTATGCACCCGGATAGGGAAAGCGATATTATCAAACACGGTCATATCGGTGAACAGTGCACCGCTCTGAAACAACATGCCCATACGCTCACGCACAATAAACAGATCCCGACGACCGAGTGTAGGAATATTCTGATCATCCAGCAAAATCTGGCCAGAATCAGGCAATAGCTGACCACCAATCAACTTCAACAAGGTGGTTTTTCCGGTGCCCGAGGGTCCCATAATCGCAGTCACCTTACCACGTGGTATCTTGATACTGATATCATCAAAAATACGCGTTGAGCCCCGAAAAAAGCTCATATTACGTATTTCGATAATGATGTTATCCGAGGGTTGCGTTACCCCCTCCGCTGAGTCTTTTTCAACGTCCATCCCTATACCCTGCTACAACAGACAAGACCGGCAAATATACCATTATAGCGATCAAGTTAAAACGCACCTGTTATCCAGATTACGTACTGACAATAAATTGAGTTACGATCTCAGGCGATTCTGCGTTAAACTTATATTAACCTATCAAATTTCTAACAAGATGGCTGACCCCGATCCGAATGAGTACATTTAATTTTATTGCCGCCGGTACAAGAACTATTGAAATAGAACATGCCACCATCAGTGCTTTGCTGGCGCAGCTGAATGACAGTTTTAGCAAGGCCTGCGAGCTTTTGCTCAGTTGCGAGGGCCGCGTGATCGTGACCGGCATGGGTAAATCTGGCCATATCGGCAATAAAATTGCTGCCACCTTAGCCAGCACAGGCACTCCGGCTTTCTTTGTACATCCCGGAGAGGCCAGCCATGGTGACTTAGGTATGTTTACCGGCAAAGATGTGGTTCTGGCGCTATCCAACTCGGGGGAAACTACCGAAGTCATCACGATCTTACCCCTGATCAAGCGTATGGGCGCTCCTTTGGTCAGCATGACCTCAAATTCTGACTCCACCCTTTCACGCTTTGCCGATGTCAATCTGCACCTGCCCGTAGAACGTGAGGCCTGCCCTCACAACCTGGCGCCCACGTCCAGCACTACCGCACAGCTGGTAATGGGTGATGCGCTAGCGATTGCGCTACTGGAAGCACGTGGATTCAGCCCCGAAGATTTTGCATTTTCCCACCCAGGCGGCAGCCTGGGACGACAGCTGCTGCTGCGTGTTGATGACATTATGCATGCGGGTGAAGATATTCCTCAGGTGACTGTGAATACATCAATCCGCGAGGCGTTGCTGGAAGTGACACAGAAACGCTTAGGGATGACGGCTGTAACCAATACAACCGGTGAATTATTGGGTATTTTTACCGATGGTGACCTGCGTCGTACCCTGGACCAGGAAATTGACCTTAAAAACACCTCAATCGCCGACGTCATGACACCAGGTGGAACTACACTTAAAACAGGATCATTAGCTGCAGAGGCTCTGAAAGTGATGCAGGAGCGTAAAATCAATGCCTTGCTGATTACTGATCATCAAGGTCAGCTCGCTGGAGCACTGAATATGCATGATCTGTTAAAAGCCGGAGTCATATAACCATGACTGAAGTACTCTCCGATGCCCTGAAGCAACGCTTACAATCTATCCGGCTAGCCGTCTTTGACGTAGACGGCGTACTAACCGACGGTTCGCTGTACTTTTTACCTGATGGTCAGGAAGTCAAAGCCTTCAATACACTGGATGGATTAGGGTTAAAACTACTACAGAAAGCCGGTATTAAAACCGCTATCATCACAGGCCGTAGCTCGTCACAGGTCAGTATGCGCGCTAAGGCTCTGGGCGTAAACTGGTTAATCCAAGGGCGTGAAGATAAGCTCGCAGCACTGGAAGAGATCTGGCAGGAAAGCGGCGACAGTGCAGCCACTACAGCCTATATTGGTGATGATCTGCCTGATCTTGCCGCTATTATCACTGTTGCTTTTGGCGTATCCGTTCCCAACGGCCACCCAGTCGTTTGTAAAGAAGCCGACTGGTGTACCTCTCGCCGCGGCGGCACAGGCGCTGCACGTGAATTCTGCGAGGTATTATTATCAGCTCAGGGCAAACTATCCGGGCTGATTGAGGAATTTCGCTAATGTTTAATGCGGCTCGCCTTAAACTGATCACCGGTTTAGCCTTATTACTGGCAGCACTGCTTTACTGGGGCATTTTTGGTAGCCCTGGTGAAATACTGTCAGGCGACCCGGACGACCCCGAACGGGTGGATTTTTTTATTCGCGATGCGTATATCACCCGCTTTGATGAAAACGGCCAACTGTCCCGTATTATTGAATCTCCCCACCTGCAACATTTTCCGGTACCCGAGCTGATCACCTTAACCAGCCCATTGATTACACTACCTCGCGACAACGGGGGTGACACACAAATATCATCAGACCTGGGAAGCATGCCTGATGATGAAAGCAAGATTGAACTTGCAGGAAACGTCAGGGTTATTGATAATTCGGCTGCAGAAACACCCTGGGTACTGACAACATCAGTGATGACATTACTGCCGCCAGATGATTATGCCGAGACAGATGCCCCCGTACAGCTTATACAGGGCACTAACCGTACTGATGCAATCGGCATGCAGGCGTGGCTAAGAGAGCACCGCATAGACCTGCTGTCTGACGTAAGAGGATATTATGCCACATACTAAAACGTTAATACTGAGTCTTATCACAGGGCTACTCATGCTGAGTCAGACGGCCCACGCCCTGCCTGAAGACCAGGAGCAGCCAATCTATGTCTCAGCCGATCATGCCAGCATGAACGAACTCACCGGTGTCGCCGTGTATACCGGATCAGTTGAGATACGTCAGGGCACCATGCTGATGTTGGGCTCACGTGTCGAAATGCACCGTGATAATACGGGCAGCATTTCCAGAATTCTGTCTACTGGCTCTCCTGCTGAATTTCATCAGCAGGCCAGCACCAACCAGCCGCTAACCAAGGCCTATGGCTTGCGTATGGATTACCAGGTACCTACGCAGACGGTAACCATTACTGAAAACGCCCGTGTACTGCAGGATGCCGATGAGTTCACCGGTGAGCGCATTGTTTATGACATGGACAAATCTGTTGTTGATGCATTCAGAAGTGAATCTCAGGATGGTCAGCGTGTGCAAATGATCATCCAACCGAAAGGCAACCAGTGATTATGACAACCACACTGGAAGCGCTACATTTAGCAAAATCGTACAAAGGACGTGAGGTTGTACGTGACGTATCCTTAAAAATTGATCAAGGTGAAATCGTCGGCCTGCTCGGCCCCAATGGTGCGGGAAAAACCACGTGCTTCTACATGATCGTGGGGCTGGTGAATGCAGAAAAAGGAAATATTCGCCTTGCAAATCAAGATATTACAGACCTACCAATGCATAGGCGTGCCAACAAAGGCATAGGTTATCTACCACAGGAAGCCTCAGTGTTCAGAAAACTGAGTGTCAGTGACAACCTGATGGCCATTCTGGAAACACGCAAAGAACTATCAAAATCAGATCGGACTCAACGACTCGAAGACCTGTTACAGGAATTTCATATTACCCATATACGTAACAGTCCTGGCATGGCCTTGTCTGGAGGTGAACGTCGGCGCGTTGAAATAGCCCGCGCACTGGCCACTGAACCACGCTTCATTCTACTTGATGAGCCCTTCGCAGGCGTTGATCCAATTTCAGTCAATGATATTAAACAAACAATACGGCATCTTCAGGCTCGTAATATCGGTATACTGATAACAGATCACAATGTTCGCGAAACACTCGACATATGTGAACGTGCCTACATTGTAAGTGAAGGCGCCATCCTTGCAGATGGCAGCCCATCTGACATAATGGACAACGAGCAAGTACGCAGCGCCTATTTGGGCGATCAGTTCCGGCTGTAGTCGCTATCCCTGCCTCTGAATAAGTGATCTAAACGGCATATGAAGCAAGCGTTACATCTTAAGATCGGCCAACATCTCACGATGACGCCACAACTGCAGCAAGCCATCCGCTTACTGCAGTTGTCAACATTGGATCTGCAACAGGAAATTCAGCAAGCGCTGGATAGTAATCCTTTGCTGGAAGTCAGTGATGAAGAAACTGACACATCCGAAACGTCCGTGGATGAAACTTATGAAGATAAAGAGATTGCCGCGCTCAGCAGCAATAGCGAAACCTCAGATAGTTTCAGTGAAGAGTCAGTTGCTGATAACGACTGGAATGAATCCATTCCCGAAGACCTCCCCACCGACAGTAGTTGGGACGACACCTTTCAGGCCCAAAGCTCTGGCGTAGGCTCTGCTGCAGACAGTGACTGGTCTAATCAAGATAACGACACCCGCGAAGACACCCTCCAGGACCATCTGACCTGGCAGCTAAACCTGACACCCATGAGTGAACAGGACTACATGGTGGCTGAAGCCATCATCGACGCGACCGATGCTGATGGTTATCTGCGCAGCGACATACCCGAATTGCTGGAGCAATTTAAGGCACAACAGCCTGAGCTGTTTTCAGAGGCTGATGAAGATGAAATCCTCGCTGTCCTCCATCGTATTCAGCAGTTTGATCCACCCGGTGTAGCGGCGCGGGACCTGAGTGAATGCCTATGCATTCAGATCAAGCAACTACCGGAAGCGATTGAATGGCGTGAGCAAGCTATCCGCCTTTGTCGGGAGTTTCTCCCGCTACTCGGTAGTCACGATTACAAAACTCTCATGCGTAAAATGCGCCTGAATGATGTAGAACTGGACAGTGTCATCAACCTGATCCGCTCACTAAATCCCAAACCCGGTGCGTTGATCAGCTCCAGTCAATCTGAATACGTGATACCCGATGTCATGGTACGCAAAATCCATGATGAGTGGGTCGTATCACTCAATCCTGAGATTGCACCCAAACTCCAGATTAACTCCCAGTACGCCGATATGATCCGCCGTGCTGACAGCAGTGCTGACAACACTTATCTGAAAAACCACCTGCAGGAAGCCCGCTGGTTTTTAAAAAGCCTGTTAAGCCGAAATGACACTTTATTGAAAGTAGCGACAGAGATCGTTGAGCGTCAACGCGACTTTCTGGATAATGGCGATGAATCCATGAAACCGATGGTACTGCATGATATAGCCGAAGCGGTCTCGATGCATGAATCAACCATTTCCCGTGTCACCACGCAAAAATTCATCCATACCCCCAGAGGTATTTTTGAGTTGAAGTATTTCTTTTCCAGCCAGGTCAATACGGCGGATGGGGAAGGGGCTTCCTCCACAGCGATTCGAGCGCTGATCAAAAAGTTGATTTCTGCTGAAAACACAGCCAAACCCCTCAGCGACAATAAGATCGCACAACTGCTGAAAGAGCAGGGAATCAACGTAGCAAGACGCACCGTTGCAAAATATCGCGAAGCTCTGGGCATTCCACCTTCTAATGAGCGCAAGCGTCTGCTTTAATTAACTATAGAGTACGAGCTTATCGTACCGGCACTAAGGAGATATACCATGCAGATCAATATAACTGGTCACCACGTAGAACTGACAGATGCATTAAACGAATATGTTCGCAGCAAGTTTGTGCGCCTTGAACGTCATTTCGACAATATTACCAACGTACAGGTGACCCTGAGTGTTGAGAAGCAGCGCCAAAAAGCTGAAGCAGACTTACATGTAGCTGGTGGTGAAATATTTGCACAAGCCGAACAGGAAGACATGTATGCTGCTATAGACTCCATGATCGACAAACTGGATCGTCAGGTCATTAAGCACAAGGAAAAAATGAAATCTCATAAATAACCACTAACTACTGACTATCACATGCCTATATCCGAACTGCTGACCGAATCCCTGACACTCTGTCATATTGATGCTGTCAGCAAAAAACGCGTTTTAGAAATTGCCAGTGAAACCCTGGCAGCCGAAATAGATGAACTGGAAGCTGAAGATGTTTTCAGTGCCCTGTTGAATCGTGAGCGTCTCGGCAGCACCGGAATCGGCGACGGTGTGGCGATCCCACACTGTCGTCTGGCTGGCTGCACTCGTGCACTGGCACTGCTAATTACGCTGAAGGAGCCGATTGATTTTGATGCGATAGATAACCGTCCTGTCGACCTTCTCTGTTGCCTGCTGGTCCCGGAAGATGCTGCCACCGAGCACTTACAAACACTGGCTGGGTTAGCCGAACTCTTCAGCCAGTCTGAAATACGTGAAGCTCTGCGCAGCGAGACAGAAGCATCTGCTCTTTACAGTAGCTTTGTGAATTTCTCCAGGCAACGGTCCTAAGCTGTGAAACTTGTCATTTTGAGTGGTCGCTCCGGATCAGGCAAAACTACCGCCTTGCAAGCGCTTGAAGATGCGGGTTTTTACTGTATCGACAACCTGCCAGCCATACTCCTGCCGGAACTGATCAAGCAAATGACGGAGGCTAGCGGAAATCCCTCCAAGATAGCCGTTAGTATTGACGCCCGCAATCTGACCAGCAATCTGGAGCGTTTTCCAGCGCTACTGGAACAACTCAAACAGTTCAGCAATCTGAGTTGTGAGGTTATCTATCTTGATGCATCCGAATCCACGCTATTAAAGCGCTTCAGTGCAACCCGCCGTAAACATCCGCTCACAGATATTCATTCAGGATTACGTGAAGCAATTAACTACGAACGGGCCCTGCTTGAGCCGATAGCAACCCTGGCTGACATGCGCATTGACACCACCCGACTAACGCTCTATGAACTGCGTGATCGCATCAAACTGCGGATTACCCAAAGGCGTGAGCAATCACTGTCGCTGCTGTTTGAGTCTTTCGGATTCAAGCATGGAGTCCCCCTGGATGCTGACTTTACTTTTGATGTACGCACACTACCCAATCCGCATTGGGTGCCAGAGCTGCGCCCATTGACCGGACTGGATACCCAGGTACGTGATTTTCTGCAGCAATCATCTGATGTAGACGAAATGAAAGCTGATATTATCCACTTTCTGGAGCGCTGGTTACCCCGTTTCCGGCAGGATAACCGCAGTTATCTGACAGTTTGCATTGGCTGTACTGGTGGCCAACATCGCTCTGTCTATCTGGCTGAACACCTGGCTAGCCATTTCAGTGTGTCAATGGATAATGTCCATGTCCGACACCGTGAACTGACTTGATTGAGAAAGGCATGATTAAATCACCCATCACTATCATTAATAAACTCGGTTTACATGCCCGGCTGCCGCCAAACTGAGTACCCTGGCCAGTGGTTTTTCCAGCCAGATACAGGTAGAAAAAAATGGCCGCTGTGTCGATTGCAAAAGCATTATGGCGGTCATGATGCTGGCAGCCAGCAAAGGCACGGATCTGGTCCTTCACATTGAAGGCGATGATGAACAACAGGCTTTTGAAGCCATAACCACGCTGATCCACAACCGCTTTGATGAGCCAGAATAGAGCCTTCTTATGAATTCACCTGATCAAAATAAGTTTCAAGCTGATGATGAAGATACCCTTATCAGCCGCTCCGAACTGAAACGCCAAATGGAGGCGCTAAAGCAGCTCGGTAAACGCATTACTGAACTGCGCCCAGATCAGCAGGAAAAAATTCCTATGGATGAATCCCTGCGCGCCGCTGTCACGGAAACCCGACGAATCACATCCAATGGTGCACTGAAACGTCATATGCAGTTTATTGGCAAACTGATGCGTCATGCCGATGTTGATGCTATACGCCATGCACTGGATGAATTTGATACAGCCAGTCAGGCGCATAACCAGAAATTTCATGCTATTGAGCAGTGGCGAGAGCGATTATTAGTCGAAGGTGCGACCGGAAATGAAGCACTGGAAACCTTTATCGATACTTACCCACAGACTGATATTCAGCAACTGCGACAGTTGATCCGCAATACCCGCCAGGAAATAAAAAAGCAGCAGGCTCCTGTACAGTATCGCAAGCTCTTCCGCTTCCTTCGCGACACTACTGAAGAGCCCGTCTGAGTTGATCTGTCAACGCTCGTTGGTATTCAGCAAGCTTAATTGAGGGTCATCCCAGTGGCCCGTTAATGTATAGGCAATACGGGTTATTTTTTCGATCCGATCGCCCATAATTTTATCAAAAATGAACAGGGCTCCAGCTACCTGCGGCGCCCCAAGCAACACAGCTCCCAGAGCAAGGTTACTGCTCAATGGCACACTCACCTGAATTTTCTTATCCAACTGCTGAGTATTCAGGTTGACACTACCCGCAATTTCCATAGAAGCTGAAGGACCATCCAATATCAACGGATTGCGCGTTGTTGCTATACCCTTATTCAGATCATAGTCTGCTTTTAACTGATCAAATACCAACCCACGCTGAAGCAAATCACTGAAATCCAAACGTAAACGTCTGGATAGCGTATTCAGGTTAAGCAGCCCGAATACACGCAGTAAGTTTGCACCACTTCCAGATTCAATAATACGCCCATCATCAGCCTTAAAGCTGAACACACCGCCAAGGTCAGCAACACCAAACTGCCAGGGAGCACCTGGCCAGGTCAATTGAGCAGTAGCGGCCAGCTGGCTCGTTTCCAATGGCCTTCCCTGCCCCCAAAGTTCAAGCACATCAGCCAAATCAGTTCCGGACAGGTTTAAGGTCAGGTCCGTTGCCGCATGTGTCCCGGTCTGCCAATGCGCCCTACCACTAAGCGTGAAATCTAACAGCTGCCCTTGTATATCGTTAAAGATAACCTGCTGCGCCTGAGGTTGCATATGTAGTGTCCAGCGCCCCAGTGCACGCTGTCCCAAGCGGAGATCGTTTATTTGCAAGTCAAGCTCTGGTAGTTGTGTCATATCCACTGGCAAGTTTTTTTCAGTCATATCCGATTGTAACAGCGGTGCAGAAGAGTCTGTGTCGTCATGGGTCAAATGTAGATACTCAAACTGCGCCAACCATTCACCATCAGAGGTGAGTACCGACGGTTGAATATAGCCCTGAGTGCGTAACCCAGGCAACTCGCCCAACACTTCAAGCCTTGAGGCTTGTGGAAGCACCGGCTGTCCCTGCCCCAACACCAGTTGACCACGCAGCTTGGCTGACAAGTCTAAAACGCCTTGCAGCAACTGATCATAGTGAAAATGTAACCGAGAATTTTCAGGATAGATATCTACGTAGAGTGAGCGGCTTTCTTCAGCTGGCTTTGCCAGCATCAGCGGAAGATCAACGGCAGTTCCCACCAGATCGGAACGCAGCTCGATACGTGGACAGAGTGACTGTTCAGAACAAAGTGTCATATCCAGCTGTACCTGACTTTTGCCACTTAACCTGTCTGAAAGTGTTATACCCGCCAGATGATCCAGGTTAACGCTTGAAACGGCACCCTGCAGATGAACCCGAGTGGTGGATCCCTCAGTTTCTATCCGAGCATCTACCGACTCATCAAACAGGCGCCCCTGCAATCTATCAGAAGTCAGACCCTGTGCTGTTGTATAGCGGATCTGTCCATCTATAGCGTTAAAGCGTAAGTCTCTCTGTGACAGATGGAGGGTATTTTGATGCAGTGTCGTGTGCACCTGCACACCAAGTTTGTCTGGGTTATCAACCGGAACCTGTAGGCCTAAGCGGGTGGTAATATCTCCGGCCAGCTGCCAGTCATCAAAGGCCGGGCCCAGATAATCACCCAGCGCTGATTCAGACAGGAGCACACCAAAGTCAGAAGCATCCCCCTGTAAAATCGATGCCATATGCAACTGCTGACTTTTCGGCGGCAGATAGATCCAACCACTGTCGATCTGTGAATTGAGGATTTTCCCTTCGGCAATATCGATACGCAATTCGGTATTGCGCAGGTGCAAAAAAATTCGTCCATCGCGTACCACAGGCCAGTCGGGATGAAAGGCAAATTCGGCTTGCTCGGCATCCAGAAATAACTGTACGCTCACCGGCAAATGTTGGGAATCAGGCGTAAGCCGGCATGGATCAACAAACCCGCCTGATTAACCTGACCGGCACGGATAGCCCCCTTAAGCCAATCGTATAGCGTCTCGCCAAGTTCCCGTGGCGGGGTGTAAAACTCAGTTTGCAGGGCATCCGTATCAGTAATACCGATCAATAAACTGAATTCGATCTGCTCTTCGGGATCAAAGGGACGATACAAGCCAAACCGCCCGTTCGCACTAATCGCTTCATTACGCAAGCTGAGTAAGCCAGTATTCAAACGTAAAGCCTCACCCGTGATTTGCCAACTCACCAAACCACTCGCTTCAGTGTAGTCCCAGCCATTACCAAAAAGCTGCGGAAAGTTCAGTGTAAACGCCGCGCTTTCCAACTCAATCTGTCCCATCATCAGATTGGCATGTAACTGACCACTGATGCCAGACGCTTCAGGTGCATCCTGCCAGGCCGATACAGCCACATCATCCAACCGGGCCGTCAATACAAAACTCAACCAGTCTTGTGGATTCTCCCAACCCACCACCAATTGACTGATCTGTCCTTCTGGAGCCAGACGATCCAACACCTGCTCTGCCGCATCCGGCAACACATCCAGCATTTCCACCCAGTAATGCAATGCCGCAAGGTCAAGTGAATCAAGGGTAAAATGCAGCGGTTCAATACCTTGATTCGCTGCCAGGCGAAACTCGGAAATCAGCTCCGTCAACACCAGCGGCACCCCCTGCACACTGGCCTGCAAGGTTTTAAACTGTAATTGGTAACTATCATCGACCAGCGGCAGTAACACAAAGCGGCCTTTCAGATTATCAATTTCAGGCCACTGCGGGCCGGAGATCGACAGAGGTGTAACTGAAAAATCTCCTTGCAGCTCCGTCAGTTGGTGGTCAGACCAACCACCCCAAAGGTGTGCAGACAGGTTCAGAGCATCCATTTCCACTGGCAGAATACCCAGGTTCAGTAATTCAGTGCCCAACGCATCGCTCTGAAAATAGAAACGGTAATCCCCACCCAACGGATCAGCCGGATCAAAAGCACTGGCATGCAGCGCAAACACACCATAAGCGTCCTCACCAATACGTGGCATACGTGCTGAACCGCTGATCTGATATTCACCCCGGGCTGCTTCAAAAACGGCATTCAAGGGTGATATTAACTGCAATTCACCCACTTGCGGCTGCAAACCTATGTGCAAATTACTTAATATCAGGGAAGGCTGATGCTGCAATAGTGCCAGGAGTTTTGCGCTAGCATCTTCATTTTCGCTAGCTGATGGCAACCACCGCCCGTCATACTCCTGCCACAAGATGTCAGCATCCCGAAGTTCAGCCACACTGAAAACGGGCATCAGATGCTTCAGACTCTGTAGCACATCCAGGGTCATCTCCAACTGCTCTGCTTGCAACGAGAGAGTCGGCGCGTTTGTCGCTGAAGACAGTAGGGTCAGATCCTCGATTCGCACTTGCAAGTGCAGGCGGGAAAGTGAAGCATGAAGTTCACCAAAGCGGACATTTACACCAAGATTGGCACTAAGGCTGGCCGCAATTTGATCAGAAAAACGCGAAAGCTGAGGCAAGCCAAAGCGCAGGGATAAAAGCAACAAGGCTGGAATCAGCGCCAATATCAACAGGATTTTATATAGTTTGACTAACCGACGAGTCATAGTTCGGTCTCAGCGCAATACAACATCAAACTGCTCAGGCGTGTACTGTGTTTCTGACTGAAAACGAATCGTTTTACCAATAAATGCTTCCAGTTCAGCAACATGATCCGACGCCTCATCCATAAGGTAACCAACTACACTGGGAGCAGCCAACAGCAGATAGCTTTCGGTGTCATAAGCACGATGTTGCCGCAGTATTTCCCTGAAAATCTCATACGCCACTGTTTCAGGGGTTTTGACACTACCCCGACCCTCACAAACCGGGCAGGACTCGCATAGAATATGCTCCAGACTTTCCCGGGTTCGCTTGCGCGTCATCTCAATCAGACCCAGTTCGGAGACACCTGTTACTTTGCATTTAGCATGATCTTTTTCCAATACACGATCCAGTGTCCGCTGTACCTGGCGCTGATGATCCGGATCAGTCATATCAATAAAATCGATGATGATAATACCACCCAGATTACGCAGTCTAAGCTGACGCCCTATGGCCGTAGCCGCTTCCAGATTGGTTTTAAAGATGGTCTCTTCCAGATTACGGTGACCCACAAACCCACCGGTATTGATATCCACCGTAGTCATGGCTTCAGTCTGATCAAAAATAAGATAGCCACCCGATTTCAGCTCTACTTTACGCCCCAGCGCTTTCTGCATCTCTTCTTCAACATTAAACATGTCAAACAACGGGCGCTCACCCGGGTAATATTCGATTTTGTCGACTATTTCCGGTACCAGTACCTGTGCAAACTCCAGCGCACTCTGATAAGTTTCTTTGGAGTCAATACGAATACGCTCCACATCGGCGTGCGCCATATCGCGCAGAGCGCGCATATGCAACGGCAGATCTTCATAAACGATGGAAGAAACACTCGCCGATTGTATTTTTTGCTTCAGATTACGCCATAAGCGCCGCAGAAAATCCACATCGGCCCTGAGTTCATTCTCAGCTACACTTTCGGCTACAGTACGCAGAATAAAACCGCAGCTATCCTCACTTTCATCACTTTCTGACAACAGCGATTCCATAATCCCTTTGAGACGCTCACGCTCGTCTACATCATCAATCCTTTGCGAAATACCAATATGATCATTCATTGGCATTAAAACCAGATAACGTGACGGAATAGACAAATGCGTTGTCAGGCGCGCACCTTTACTACCGATAGGGTCTTTGGTCACCTGAACCAGCAGCGTCTCGCCTTCACGGATGACCTGCGCGATAGATGTCGTGGTTCTGCCAGTGCTATTAGCGCCATTATCAGCTACTACAAGCTCATCTACAGGAATAAATGCCGCACGCTCAAGGCCGATATCTACAAAAGCGGCCTGCATACCCGGCAAAACCCTGACTACACGCCCTTTATAAATATTACCGACTATACCGCGACGGCTGGCACGCTCGACGTAAATTTCCTGTGGCATACCATTTTCAACAACAGCGACACGGGTTTCCATCGGCGTAAAGTTGATCAATATTTCTTCAGCCATCGGCATGATCCTTTCCTCCTGTACCCTGCTGCCAGATCATCACACCATGGCGCTGCAACAAAGCGGCTGTTTCAAAAAGTGGCAGACCTACGACACCGGAATAACTGCCCACAAGGTACTAACGAAGACGGCGCCCTTACCCTGTATAGCGTAGCTGCCCGCCTTATCCCAAGGTTCCCCGGTATGCCAATAGGCTCGACACAGGGTTTCATTCAATTCGGTAAAGGAGACCTCACTACTCACATGAATGACTTCCTGTTGCTGCGGTGTTACCAGTGCGACAGCCGTGATGACCTGATGGGTACGCCCCGACAAAGCCATCAGCATATTAATCGCATCGGTCTCATTTTCAGGCTTACCGAGTATAGTGCCATCGACGGCCACACTGGTATCTGCACCGAGAACAGCCAGGGAATTTCCCAGTTTCTCATAACAGGCTGAGGCTTTATCCAGCGCCAGTCTGCGTGTGTAAGCAACAGGGCTTTCTCCGGCCTGAACAGCTTCACAGATACAGGCAGGTATGACCCGATATGCTACCCCTATCTGGTCCAGCAACGCTCGACGACGCGGAGATGCGGAAGCCAATATCAGCTCAGTCATGACAGTCTCACTCTATCCTGAAGGTTCTGCGTACACCGTGCAAAATAACATAGACCCAAGGCCAGAGCAGTGCACTCACTAATGAGGGCAGCATAAACTGCAAACCGCCTGATGTGGTGCCCGTAATACCCTGCATCCAGAAGAACAGTAACTGATTAACGCCTACCAGTACCATGATCATCATCGACTGCTGCCACAAGGGAAACATACGCAAACGTTTGTATAATAAAAGCACCAGGTAAGCAATCAATGTCAGCGATAAGGCATTCAATCCCAATACACTGCCACGAATAATATCGAGCAATACGCCCAGTGTAAAAGCACTCAGCAGGCCGACCCGGTGCGGCAACATCAACACCCAGTAGATCAACACCAGCGCCACCCATTCTGGTCGATACCAGAGCAAAAACTCAGGCAAGGGAATCTGACTGAGAATAAGCCCAATCAGAAAGGTCGCAAATATAATCAGCGAACCGCCCTGAGAGTGATCCTGTCTCATGGCGTAGGTAGCTCACCAGGAAAGTCGATTACCAACAACTGCCGACTACGATCAAGTCGTGCAGAAGGTCTGGCCTTGACTAGCAGAAAAGGACGGCCAGGGTCATGAATAATCTCTTCCACAACAGCGACCGGATAACCTCGGGGGAAGCGTCCACCCAGCCCGGAAGTCAGCAGCAAGTCACCCTCTTCTATATCTGCCGTACTAGGTACATGACTTAATTCCAGCTCACCTAACAGCCCTTTACCCAACGCAATACTTCTAAATCCACTACGATTCACTTCAACCGGAATCGCTGTGCGTGCATCCGTAATTAACATCACACGACTGGTATAGTGTGCCAGAGAAAGCACCTGTCCCATGATCCCACCGGCATCAATGACCGGTTGGCCTATGCGCAAGCCATCTTCAGAGCCTCGATTCAGAATAATCTCGTGTAAAAAAGGGTCAGGATTAATGCCAATAAGTTCTACTGCTTTGACATCAGGTTCCAGGCGTTCACGCGCATTCAGCAGCTCACGCAGCTGTCGATTCTCTTCGGTCAAAGACTCCATACGCTGTGACTTGCGCTGCAACTCCAGTGCCTCTGTACGCATCTGCTCGTTGTCACGAATTAACGCAGCGCGATCCACAAACAGATCTGATAGCTTATCAGCCGCGCGTGATGGCATATCCACCAGCCACTGCAGCGGCGTTACCAACAAAGAGAGATACATCCGCCCCTCTTTCATTTTCGGCCAGTTCAGATCCGTAGCGATGAGCCCCAGCGTCATCACCAAGAGGAAGACAAACAGAAAACGCGGGTTTCGGCCCCGAAAGATAGGATTAATCGGACACCTCCTGCTGTTCAGGGAACATAGGTATCCGATTCAGAGTGAGGGCTGGCCAGGTCGGCATGCGTTACTCGTGCGTCAATATCTCGAAAGAGTGCTTATCCAGCATCTCAAGTGCACGACCACCCCCTCTGGCCACACAGGTCAGCGGGTCTTCAGCCATGATCACCGGTAAGCCGGTTTCTTCACTGATCAGTCGATCAATATTACGCAACAGCGCACCGCCACCGGTCAGGACAATACCATGCTCAGCGATATCAGACGCCAGCTCAGGCGGACAACCTTCCAGCGCACTTTTAACGGCCTGAATAATCGCCGATAAAGGCTCCTGCAGCGCTTCAAGAATTTCATTGGAGTTCAGGGTAAAGCTACGCGGAATACCTTCAGCCAGGTTACGGCCACGCACATCAATTTCCAGCACTTCATTGCTCGGATAGGCGGTACCCACTTCCTGTTTGATGCGCTCAGCCGTGGCATCACCGATCAGGGTGCCGTAGTTGCGACGCACATAGGTGACGATGGATTCATCAAAGCGGTCGCCACCCACCCTGACTGATTCGGCGTAGACTATACCGTTAAGTGAAATCACGGCAATTTCAGTGGTGCCGCCACCTATATCCACCACCATGGAACCGGTGGCTTCATCGACAGGCAAACCTGCGCCTATGGCAGCCGCCATGGGCTCCTCAATCAGGTAAACTTCGCGGGCACCCGCACCTATGGCCGACTCACGGATGGCACGACGCTCAACCTGGGTGGATTTACACGGTACGCAGACCAACACACGCGGGCTGGGTGTCATAAAACTATTATCATGTACTTTACTGATAAAATACTGCAACATTTTTTCTGTAACATGGAAATCAGCTATCACACCGTCTTTCATGGGACGAATCGCGGTAATATTGCCTGGCGTACGACCCAGCATACGCTTGGCTTCAGTGCCTACGGCCGCTACAGTTTTCTGATTTCCTATGGTGCGAATAGCCACCACGGAAGGTTCATTTAGTACAATGTCACGATCCCGGACATAAATCAGTGTGTTGGCTGTACCGAGGTCGATGGAAAGGTCGCTTGAAAAAAGCCCTCTGAATTTCTTAAACATGTGAATGAGTACCTGAGATTCGCCAGTTTGGCCAATAATCCTGAAAGGCTGTAACTCTAACAATGGCAGGGATTTTGAGCAAGGCACAAATGTGTTAACTTATGCAGGATACCCATTTTTTTCAAGTTTAACGTGAGAAACTGCTATATGTCTCTGGATCGATCTGATGTCGAACGCATCGCGCATCTTGCCCGCCTGGCGATTTCTGAACCGGAAGTGCCTGAATATACCGAGAGCCTCAACAGCATTCTCAGCCTGATCGATCAGATGCAGGCCACCCCGACCGATGGCATAGAACCACTTGCACATCCGCTGGATGCTGTTCAACGCCTGCGCGCAGACTCTATCACTGAAACCAATCAGCGTGATCAGCTACAAGCCTGCGCACCAGCTGTAGAAAATGGCCTGTTCCTGGTCCCCAAAGTTATCGAATGATTGCCATCTTATTAGCGCAAGGAAACCACTGATGTTTAACCTGACACTCAGCGAGCTATCGCGTGCTCTCAGCCGGGGAGAGTTCAGCAGCCTGGAGCTCACTCAGTCGCTGCTGCAGCGTATCCACCGGCTTGACCACCACTACAACAGCTTCATCACACTGGCTGATGACACGGCATTATTACAAGCGAAAGCAGCTGATGCCACACGCGCCGCCGGCTATGCTACGCCGCTGACCGGTCTGCCGATTGCGCACAAGGATCTGTTTTGCACCCAGGGCCTGCGCACCAGCTGTGGCTCGAAAATGCTGGATAACTTTATCTCGCCCTACAATGCCACACTGGTGGAGCGTCTCAATCAGGCGGGCGCCGTTACTCTGGGAAAAACCAACATGGATGAATTTGCCATGGGTTCTTCCAATGAATCCAGCTATTACGGCCCGGCCCGTAACCCCTGGGATACACAATGTGTGCCCGGCGCTCATCCGGGGGCTCTGCGGCCGCCGTTGCCGCGCGCCTGATTCCAGCAGCTACCGGCTCTGACACCGGCGGTTCCATACGCCAACCTGCCGCACTCTGTGGCATCACCGGCCTTAAACCCACCTATGGACGCATCTCTCGCTATGGCATGGTAGCTTTTGCCTCCTCTTTGGATCAGGCTGGCCCGTTAACCCGTTCAGCCGAAGATGCCGCGCTGATGCTGCAAGTCATGGCCGGTGAAGACCCACTCGACTCCACTTGTTCAACTCAGGCCGTCCCTGATTACAGCGCTTCACTGAATGACTCACTGGAAGGCTTGCGCATTGGCCTGCCCAAAGAGTATTTCGCTGAAGGCACCGACCCGATCATATTGCAAAAAGTGCGTGAAGCCGTTGCCGAGTTCGAAAAACTGGGAGCGACGGTCAAAGAAGTCAGCCTGCCCAACACCCGACTGTGTATACCGGCCTATTACATTCTGGCACCGGCTGAAGCCTCGTCTAACCTGTCGCGTTTTGATGGGGTTCGCTATGGCCACCGCTGTGATGACCCCAAGGATCTGGAAGATCTGTACAAGCGCAGCCGCGCTGAAGGGTTTGGTACAGAGGTCAAACGTCGCATCATGGTGGGTACTTACGCCCTGTCAGAAGGTTTCTACGATGCCTACTACCGTAAGGCGCAACAGATCCGCCGCATGCTACAGCAGGATTTTGTCAGCGTACTCGATGAAGTTGATGTCATCATGGCTCCTGTTACCCCTTATCCAGCCTTCAAACTGGGTGAAAAAAACAGTGATCCGGTGTCCATGTATATGGAAGATATCTTCACCCTGTCAGTGAACCTGGCAGGACTTCCTGGCATGTCAGTTCCTTGTGGTTTCGCCGGAAAATTACCGGTTGGACTACAAATTATCGGCAACTATTTCGCCGAAGCAAAGCTACTGAACATCGCCCACAGATTCCAGCAAGTTACCGACTGGCATCAACAAGCACCCGCCACCCCTGAGTGAGGATAGAATAAGATGGAATGGGAAGTTGTTATCGGGCTGGAAATCCACGCCCAGCTCGCCACCCAAACAAAGATTTTTTCCGGTGCCAGCACCGCCTTTGGTGCTGAACCTAATACCCAGGCTTGTGCGGTCGATCTGGCACTTCCAGGAACCCTGCCCGTATTTAATGAAAACGCCCTGCGCATGGCGGTGATGTTTGGTCTGGCTGTCAATGCTGACATAGGAAAGCGTTCTGTATTTGACCGTAAAAACTATTTTTACCCGGATCTCCCCAAGGGCTACCAGACCACACAACTGGCGGAACCGATTGTTGGCCCTGGTCATATCGACATTGAACTGGACGATGGCAG
Source organism: Nitrincola sp. A-D6 (assembly GCF_000764495.1). Lineage (GTDB taxonomy): Bacteria > Pseudomonadota > Gammaproteobacteria > Pseudomonadales > Balneatricaceae > Nitrincola. The sequence goes on along the minus strand of NZ_JRLB01000009.1, from coordinate 6,110 downwards.
CACACGCCGTGTACGTATTCACCATGCCCACCTGGAGGAGGATGCAGGCAAGTCACTGCATGAGGATTTTCATGGCATGACCGGTATTGACTTGAATCGTGCCGGTACGCCACTGGTCGAAATCGTTTCTGAACCGGATATGCGCTGTGCCAAAGAAGCCTCGGCTTATGCACGTAAAATTCACGCCATCATCACCACCCTGGGTATTTGTGATGGCAATATGGCCGAAGGCTCGATGCGTTGCGACTGCAACGTTTCAATTCGCCCCAAGGGTCAGGAAGCCCTCGGCACCCGCACCGAGTTGAAAAACATCAACTCTTTCCGCTTTATCGAACGCGCTATCGATACCGAAGTGGCGCGACAAATTGATCTGATAGAAGACGGCGGCCGCGTTATTCAGGAAACACGTCTTTACGATCCTGAACGCAATGAAACCCGAAGCATGCGCTCCAAGGAAGAAGCCAACGATTACCGTTACTTCCCCTGCCCTGATCTGCTACCGGTAGTTATTGATGACAGTTACATAGAGGCCATCCGTAATGACCTGCCAGAACTGCCGGATGCACGTCGTGCACGCTTTATCAGTGACTACGGCCTGTCAGCCTATGATGCGGCGGTACTGTCCGCTTACCGCCAACAGGCGGATTATTTTGAACAGGTGGTCACACTGGCCGGCGATGCCAAACTCTCGGCAAACTGGGTGACTGGTGAACTGGCCCGCTACCTGAATCAGCAAGATCTGGATATTAGCGACTCACCGGTTTCAGCCGAACAACTGGGTGGGCTGATCAAGCGCATCAAGGACGACACCATTACCGGTAAAATTGCCAAAACCGTGTTTGAAGTGATGTGGAATGAAGGCGGTACAGTCGATAGCATCGTCGAAGCCAAGGGTCTGAAACAGGTCAATGATGCCGGTGCTATTGAAGCCATGATCGACCAGGTGATTGCCGAATGCACGCCTCAGGTAGAACAGTATATTGCCGCCGAACCCGACAAACGCGGCAAAATGCTGGGCTTCTTTATGGGACAGGTAATGAAGCTGACTCAAGGAAAAGCCAACCCAGGGCAAGTACAGGGTGTTCTGAAGAAAAAGCTGGATGAGCGCTGCTAAACAGCAGCGCCAAGGACAAAAAAACCGGATCAATGATCCGGTTTTTTTGCTTCTACATGCTCAGTAATATCTACCGATCAGTAATCACCACCAACCATATCAACCGGACGTGGAGTTGATTTAGTGCTGACAGGCAGTTTCGGATACATTACATCCGGAACATCACCAGTCAAAGTACGCAGAAAGGCAGTGATTTTCTGAACTTCAGTGTCGTTCAGTTCAGCGCCCAGCTGAGCCACGCCCATAACCGCAACAGCTTCTTCCAGACCCCATACCGCACCGGAGTGGAAGTAAGGTGCTGTCAACTCAATATTACGCAGAGGTGCCGCACGGAAGACATAGTCATCTGTTGCTGTCTGAGTAACCTCAAAACGACCACGATCGCCTTCAGGCAGAATATCCGCACCAGGACGGGTAATCAGACCGAAGGGGAAGTAACCCTGACCACCAAAGTTCACACCGGAGTGACAGGCCGCACAACCCTTATCCATGAACAGAGCCAGACCTTCTTTCTGATCCGCATTCAACGCATCGTCTTCACCATTCAACCACAGATCAAACGGCGAGTTAGGCGTGATCAATGTGGCTTCAAACGCTTCGATGGCAACCGCCATATTATCAAAGGTAACCGGATCAGCCTCTTCTGGGAAAGACGCTTTAAAGCGATCGATATACTCTGGCATGCTGTTGAGTGTATCCACCACACGCGCTGGTGTGCTGCTCATTTCTACGCCAGCCTGAACCGGCCCTTTGGCCTGCTCAGCCAAATCAGCTGCACGACCATCCCAGAATTGGGCGGCATTGAATACGGCATTAAATACGGTCGGTGCGTTACGTGGCCCTTTCTGCCAGCCATGACCAATTGACACAGGAAGGTAGTCATCACCACCAAAGCCCACGTTATGGCAGGTATTACAGCTGATTAAATGGCTGGAAGACAAGCGTGGTTCAAAGAACAACATAGCCCCCAACTCGACTTTTTCCGGTGTCACTTCATTGCCTTCGATGACAGGTGGTTCCTGCGGAATGGCTTCAAACATTCCAGCCGCACGATCGCGTAGCGCATCAGCCATGGCAACCGATGAAGCCATCGACAAACAAACTGCAACCGATAATAGATTGATTTTTCTTTTCATTTTGCCCCTTTAACCCTGATTCAGGGTATTAAACTACCCTCAGTCTAGCAGGGTTATTCGTATTACCAAATGCTTCGGAGGCGAAAGTTCAATGAAAAAATTGATCTGGATCAATAAAAAATCCGGTACTCACACAACTTTAGTATGACTGAGACGGCTTCGCATTTGCGCTATCGTCTCGGCGTAGTCGGGCGTATTAAAGATAGCCGATCCGGCTACAAAGGTATCCGCACCGGCGGCGGCGATCTGTGCGATATTATCCACTGTTACGCCACCATCAACCTCAAGGCGCACTGGATAACCACTGGCATCAATGCGCTGGCGTGCCTCTCGCAGCTTATCCAGGGTTGCAGGGATAAATTTCTGTCCACCAAACCCGGGTTAACTGACATCAACAGGATGATATCGACCTTATCCATCACATAATCAAGATAATGCAGCGGTGTCGCCGGGTTAAATACCAGGCCCGATTTGCAACCGCCATCACGAATCAACTGCAACGAACGATCTATATGCTCGGAAGCCTCTGGATGGAAGGTAATCCAACTGGCGCCAGCCTCAATAAAATCACCGATCAAACGGTCTACGGGTTTAACCATTAAATGCACATCAATCGGCGCGCTGATCCCATGCTTACGCAAGGCTTTGCATACCATCGGCCCGATAGTCAGATTCGGTACATAATGGTTATCCATAACATCGAAGTGCACCACATCGGCGCCAGCGGCCAGCACAGCATTAACTTCATCACCCAAACGGGCAAAATCGGCCGATAAGATAGAAGGGGCTATCAGAAAGTCTGTCATAAAATTTCCCTGTCGTCAGTCTGTAAAATTTACGTTATTGTAGCGAATAACTGAGCGAGCATCAGCTTTACCTATAGTGAGGCCTCATCAACACCATGACGAAATCCAGATCCTGTATTTTTCTGGCAACACTGCTAGTGGCTAGTCTGAGCAGCATTTCCAGCCAAACCCAAGCCTACAGCTTGAGACAGTTAACCGACGCTGTGCCTGCTGATACAGAAATAGTGATGCTGGAACAGAGTGATAACAGCTACCCAGCACTACTGCAACAAGCCGAACGTGCTGAAGCGCATGGTGGCCTTCTGATACTAACTGATACTGACAGTGACACTCAGTGGCTGGAACAATCCCACGCCATACGCCTGCATCTGGCAGAACACGGCTGGTGGACACTGACCAGCCAACTCCCGCTTACACCCCGTAATAACTCAGAAACATCAGCAGAGCAACAAGAAGAGGCACACACACTACACAAGGAGCAGGTGCAACAACGCATTCAGCAAGGATTGCAAACCCTGCGCGAGCGTGAACAAGAGCGTTTGCTGATTTTAGCCATCGGGCGCAGCGCCGCACAAGCAATCGACTATCTGCACCAAAACCCGGCAGAAAGTGACACACGACTGATCATAATCAATCCACGGCCTGCAGATGATCAAAACTGGGCCCTGCTCCTCAGACAACTGGCCGAATTGGACATAACCTTGCTTGATCTTTACGCCGAGCCTTACCCACCTGGCGAAATAGCCATACCAGATGCCAGAATGCGGCGTAATGCCGCCACACAGGCTGGGCGGACAAACTATCATCAAAGCCGCATCAAAACACCCTGGGCAGGCTGGAGCCAGGACATGCCCTGGCTGACTCGTCAGCTCAGAGGTAAACTATTGCGACACATTATCGAACCGGATCAACAAGCTGCCGAACAAGCGCTTACAACTGAAAATATAGATCAGCTACCACCGGGCGTTCGCCGTTAACGAAATCCGCGCGCGGTACGAATACGATCGTAGGCACTCTGAATCTCTTGTGTTCTTTCCTTGGCTAACTGCATCATGGCTTCCGGCATACCCCGAGATACCAGTTTATCCGGATGGTGCTGGCTCATCAGCTTGCGCCAGGCTTTTTTGATCTCGGCATCACTGGCCGATTCACTGATACCCAACACACCATAAGCTTCTGCCATGAGCGATTCATGTGAGCGGCCAGTGGCATGATCCCAATCCCCCGCATGGCGAGCAAAAGCTTGTGCCGCTTGAATACGCTGCATAACAGCGCGCATTTCTATGGAACTAAACGCCAGCAAATGACAAATCTCTTCAATTACCGACAACTCCGCAGCTGACATATCACCATCTGCCATAGCCACCTGCAACTGCAGCTCCAAAAACATCAACTTGACCGGCAAGCGATGCCTCAGCACCAATGCCAGGGGTTTCAACACGGACTGCATATCGAAATCAGCTTGTTTACCCTGCGAGAAATATTGAATCGCCTGCTGTTTGGCGGCCTCATTCAACTGCATACGCGCCATGACTTCACGTGCAAAATCTATTTCTGATTCGGTAACACGACCGTCCGCCTTGGCAATCTTCCCCATCACTGTAAAGGTGGCACGAAAGAACAGCTGTTGCGGCGCAATAGCCTTGATTTTGGACAAAGTCCTTTGCAAAAAATAACCAATCGCTCCCCGAACACGAGACCAAACAGCCCCCCGAACAGCAAACCAACCAGGCCACCCAACACCAGGCCGGTTTTATAACGGATAAACCCTTGCCCGGCTTTCTCACCCCAATGCTGATTACTCACGCTAACCCTTCCTCACCTAATTGCTGATCCAACTGATACAAACGCTCCGGCGTACCAACGTCCGACCAGCTTCCGCCATGATAGACACCACGCAAATACCCGCCGCTAATCGCCTGCCTGAACAAAGGTGCCAAAGGAAAACATCCCGGCTGACACGATTCAAAAAAACGCCCTTTCAACACACTGATACCACTAAAAGTTAAGGAGCGCCCATCGACAGGATGCAGATAACCACTATCAGCCAGCTTAAAATCACCTTGAGCATGCCAATCCGGATTATCCACCATCAAAAGCACACCCAGATCCTGCTCTGACAGACTGATACCTGTCAGGACGCTCAAGTCCAGATCACAAAATACATCGGCATTGATCACCAAAAAACAGTCGTCAGGATAATTGATTAACTGCGGCAGTGCTTTGAAGATACCACCACCAGTTTCCAGGGGCTCGGGTTCGGCTGAATAACTAATTTCCAACCCCCACTGTTTTCCGCACCCCAACTCGGCCTCCAACTGATCACCCAGCCAGGCATGATTGATAACCACCTGAGTAATACCTGACGCCGCCAGGCGCTCCAGATGCCAGACTATCAGCGCCTTGCCACCCACCTTCAACAGGGGTTTGGGCGTGTGCAGTGTTAGTGGACGCATGCGCGTGCCCAAGCCCGCCGCCAGTATCATCGCCCTCATATATACCACCGCTCATTCAGATCACGACCCTGTAATTCCGGCTGCTGATTAACGGCAGGTATAACCTCAGTTATCAACCAGGTAGCAAACTCAGTGAACTCTGGATAACGTCGGGCGCTGTGATACAGGTTGCGCAAGGTAAGCGGGATATCCTGAAGATAGGCGGCTTTTCCATCACGTAAACACAGGCGTGCGAATATACCGCATACTTTGAGGTGGCGCTGCATTCCCATCCAGTCAAATGCCTGCTTGAACGCGGCTGCATCCATCGTGCGTGCTACTGGAGACTGCTGCTGAAACTGCGCAACCCACGCGGTCACTTTCTCTTCCGGCCAATGAATATAACTGTCACGCAATAGTGACACCAAATCATACGTCAGCGCACCGGCAACCGCATCCTGAAAATCAATCACCCCTATTTGTGCATCCGGCAATAGCATCAGATTACGCGAATGATAATCACGATGTACCGTTACCTGTGGTTGCGCCAATGCAGCGTGTATCAGCCGCGTCTCCACGCTGGCTAAAGCATCGGACTGAGACTGGTTAGCGCTAACCC
>NZ_JRLB01000089.1 GCF_000764495.1 Nitrincola sp. A-D6 | reverse complement strand
ATGAAAATCACATTCTCACGACATGCCTGCGCAATCTTGCGGCTACTGGTAATGCCTCGGGAGTAAGCAAATAACACCACCTTCAGCAGAATCGCCGGATCATAGGCCGGAGCACCGTTGACGTCATTGCGATAGCGGGATTCAAACACGCTGAGATCGAGATCATTATCCACTACATGGTTCAGCGTATACTCAAAGGTGCCAGGTTGGATTTGATCCGCGAAACGTAGTGGAATCATCTTGGTCTGGTTGTAATCGTAGTGTTTGTACCGCGCCATCCATCGCCACCCCTGATCTCAAATTCGATTCATCGATTTTAGCGGATCGATGCGCTACCAGCCAAGGGCTGGACTTATCCGACAGTCTCAACGTTCCATCGTGCTAGAACGGAGGGCCAAGCGACTGAGCATAGATCGAGCTCCCCGGGCTCTACCTATACCATTCTGCCTTGATTGCGGCGATGTCCATGTTCCTCCACTCTTCCTTCCAAAGCTCCCAGTACGGAATATCATTCGACGAAGGCGCAGGATCACATTGATCGATTTGAACAATCGAAGGCAGAACGATAGATTCGCCCACAAGCAGTGCTTCTCCTTGCCGGAATGAGGTCATTTTGTCTATCAGTGTTCCAAGAGAATCTGGTAGCAGTTTCTTGACGTATCCTTGATCAACCGGATTTGTAAGGCGCATCGCGATGAAATTGTTGCACTGCGAGAAAATCGTCTCTGAGATTTCGGACGGGCGCTGGCTTGCGAGGAGTAAGGTTACACCATATTTACGGCCTTCCTTTGCAATGCGCTCAATGGAAACTTTCGAAGAACGATACTTAGATAGCTCGCTGTTCGGCACGTACTTGTGTGCTTCTTCGTAGACAAGCAGGATAGGTACGTCGTTGTTAATCTTCTCATTCTGGTTCTTGGCACATCGCAAACGCTTATAGATGTACCCGTACTCGAAGATCAGACGAGAAATTAGCGAGACCGTTATGCTGAGAACTTCAAAAGGTACGCCGCTCAGGTCAATGACTGTAACATTTGATTTGCTTGCTGCTGAGTAACCGAGCAGGGTCTCGAGCGTTTGCTCAAATGTTATGTCTTCGACCGCTCTCCTAGAAAGAACTCAAGCCGGCTATCGTTGATTTTGCTTTCTAAACGATTGATAAAGTTTGTGAGCTTTGAGTGCAGGCTCCCGTTCTCGAACTTCGGCTGACCCGCCTTTTCTTTGTTACTTGCAGCATATACTTCACCTGTCTCCAACCGTTCCGTGTTCTTTGCAATGGCAAATTTCAAGACCTCTTGAATATCGAACGGAAGCGGCGAGTCAAGGTGAATACGCTGGGCATCACCTGACGTGCCAGTGAATTTAGCACGTCGGTCTTGCAGCACGGCTTCTTTAAAGACATTCCGCTGGTTGTGATCATTCGCTTCGGTGTCAATGAAGAATTCCTCCAGTTCCTCGGCATTCAACATCCAGTAAGGCAAAACTAAGTTCGAAACGTCGATGAAATTGGCATTTGGAAATGCGGATCGGTATTCCGAGTGAATGTCGAAGACAATTACGTGGGAGTTGTTTAGAGTAAAGTCCCCTGCTTTTTCTGAGACCGCTTTTTGAACAATAGTTGCGAGTGTGTGAGATTTTCCAGAACCGGTGGATCCAACGATGGCGATGTGCTTATTGAAGAACTTATTGCCATTCACCGGCACTCGGACCTCAGGATTCGACGCAAGACTTGAGAAACAGAAGCTCTCTGCTTCTGTGACCGAATCTGAGTATATGCGCCTAATATCCTCAATCGTCGCCGGCTCTACACTCTTCGGCGGTATCGCAAGTGAGTCGCCGCCGCGTTCGAACTTTCCGTCACGTAGAACACCTAACGGAAATGCCTCTATTATGTGATGTCGCGTTCCATCGTCTCTGGCCACAATTTGGAAATTTTCGATGATCGCGATGAGGACGGCATTCTCATTGTCGGCGATTCGGACATACGAGCCAACACGAAGCGATTCCTCTGCAATTTTAAAATCCTCCAACTTGTCTACGACAATGCGGACTTTGTCTGGGAAAACTGCGACCACTTGGGCATTAAGATTATCAGCTGTAGTTTCTACTGCCATCTCCGTCTCCGATTCGGTTATATAATTGCCGTAATATCTGTAAGATTTTTCAGTTGAATCTGAACGTGCTTGACGGCTTCGTTCGCGGGATCAAAGTAGCTATTTCCCAAGTGAAACTGGTAGACCTCTCGGGTTTTCGTAATCCCCCCACTGTCGCCCCAAGATCGGTGATTGAATTCAATACTTTCAACTTTATTCCATTGTCATGTGTGGCGCGTTTCACAATCGACTTTAGGCTGAAGTCTGCTCCTTGAAAGTCGTACCCGTCGATGAAGCCGAACTCCTCGGTCGCCAGCTCCTTCTTTAGTGCAACCAATTCATCATGGGGTAGCCCGTGAACATAAACATAAGGCAGAACGACGAGCTTCCATCGCGCTTGGTCGTCTTTGACCATTTCTTTGACAGTATGTGCAGCACATCTTTGAGATCACTCCGAACAAGTGTTGCGGGATCAACTTCGATGAGAAAGAAACGCTCGAACGGGGATAGGTTGAGGCCAGCAAAGTACTGCTTTCTCAGTGCAGCAAAGTGGCTTTCTCACCCTTCTTCCGCACGAACCATTCGTTGAACAGCACGCTAGATGTGTCTGATCCTTCTAGAAACGCCCTCTTGGTAATGGTGCGGTTGGCTGGCAACGATTGGATCGATAACTCTCTCGTCAGAGCAAGGGCGTTATTGTAATAGAAGTACTCTGCCTCGAACGGTGTGCAGCCGTAAGCGGTCTGCAACACCCGAGTGATCTCCGCGAATTGATCCTCGAAGCTCGCTGCATTGATATCGATGTTCAGAACCGACAGAAACTCAGCTAGATCATCATCACTAAGACCAAGTTCCTCGTGACGACGACGCTCCACTTTCTTTTCGCTGTACGTCAGAAAGTGCTGCTTCAGAAATGCAACGTCTATAGACAACGGTAGCTTGTGCTGGCCTGAGCTATAGTGACCACGGAGTGAGTACTTAACGAGCGGCCTCCCATCATCTTTGATTTTCTTGAAATGAGACAGCATGAACATAACGGCCGGTTTGATAACCGAGTGATTGTACTCCGTACCCGCGTAGTACTTGCACTGCACGGCTGTAACTTCCGTTGCAGTACGAATGTCGACGTCTTCGATGCACTCGACGGCAATCGAGTCCTCATAATTAGACAATTGGAGTACTTTCAGTATCGAGTAATCGAACTGGTAGAAGTACCCGCGTATAGTGTCAACTGCACTGCGGTTCGTCATGCGCTCATCCCCAACAGGTCGCCGAGGAGTCGCAGTGACTCGACGCGCCCTCCTGTAACCTACTCTTACTCGATATCCTACTAAGTCGTCGGTAATGAAGTGAAGCAACAAATCGATATACCATATCTGCGTTCCTGGTTGTTTAAGCTCACATCCAGGTTCAGCCGCAGAGGCGAAGCCCCAGAGATGTGGATGTCGGCTGGAACCTGTTTTAGTCTTGTCCCTCGGCGAGTACCCGCCCCCAGGCCGATGCAACCCGCCGCAGAAGAGCGTTATGGATAGATATGGATTGCTCTGATTTTATCCAAGCTATCCAGTGCTCGATAACTCTGCCTTATAGCCGGAGCCGCGCCCCCATTCACCAGCCATCGAATTCCATATGGATACGAACGTTTTTACCTGCTCGATCCAATGTTCCTTCGCTATATCGCCCACGTAAACCGCAAAGGAATCGAACTGCGCAACGCACTCGCTTTCCAGTGCATCAATCTGGTTGGAAAACTCTGGGTACTTGCCACGCAAGAGGGTCAAACTATTCTTAATTTCCGCTACTTCCGTTCCGCAAAATTTGACGGCGTTCGACCTTGCGCGCTGATTAATTGTTTCGTAGATGTTTAGGTTGTACCAAGAACCCTTTCGATCGATGCTCGCCGCGAGAGTCCGATGATGTGTTACAGAAAAGACACTCTTAATGTATTCACCAAAATGATTCCAGTCAGGTGATCTAGCATCTGCGTTTGCACGCCAATCGGAAACCAGCGCATGGATGTCATGTTCAAAGGCTTCTGCCTTGCTCCCTTCAGCAGAAAGCAATTCCTGTGAAGCGGAAAGAAGCGTGACCAGATCTCTCGATTTGCTTGTTATGTATGCAGACCGCCGAGACTCTAATGCCCCCCATATCTCAGATTCCGCATCAATTCTGCTATCAAACGTGAGGATATTCGGACTAATTTTATATTCGTGCGCAATTTTATTTGAAACCTGTTCTTCCCTGATGCTTCGACCAATGCTTTTCCTATCTTCTAGGTCCGTAATATCGCTGTCGATGTCTGCAATTTTATCTGATTCGTTTTTGTCTAGGATCAGCAGGGTTACGTCACGAGCAATACGGCGACCAAGCCCCAGCTGAACTCCCAGTTCATAGAACGACCTGCAATCAGCATCCGGGGCATCCACGAACGAGGAGCAAATTACTGGAAATATTCCCTCTGTATCCAGCGCTCTTCGAATATCCTCTCGATGGATATATGAATCGATGCCACGTGTGTCGACGATGCTCCAGACGCTATCCCTCGCATTAAGGGAAACGGGCCTCGGATTGTTATGCGTGCGGGAATCGAAACTGTTTTGTTCTTTCCGTCGTTAATCCGTGCGAAATTTTCTTTGAGCCAGCTCTGCCAACTTTTTGATTCCTCTGGATTGGGCCAGAACTCGGTTTCTGTCCTGCTCTCAAGCGCTAAACAAGAAAACATAAGATCATTCACTTCTATTACAGATTTACAGCTCTTTGAGAACTCTAGTGCCTTATCGCTTGAACGCCATTTGCCGTCCTCTTTCTTTTTCTCAATTGTGAGACCGAGCATATTCCGTATACACCGGGTGAGTTCTTCACTCAGAAGATTGCCGCCCTCGTCTTCATCGGCAATGGTCTTGCTGGCTTTCGTCCATATGAAGTCGGCAAAATTACCTACTATTCGCTGAACTTCCTCGTCCGGTAACGGTTCGACTTTGATGGAGTACCGAGGTGAATATTCGACCGCTACCTCACACACTGTGGTTCGGCCAGCCCCTGTCTTCAGGACCTCTACAGGCTCATTGTCGGGGCCGTCATACTGCAGGCCGGACACCTTGCATATTGCGGATGTTTTCCCGGCACCGATCTTGCCAATAAAGGCTGCACTAAAGTGCTTCTGTTCTATTGCATCAAGAAGTCTAGCTATTCCGTTCCTATTCTCGATCAGACGTGCAGCCACGTCCTGATTGAGCGGGGCTGCCAGGTAGCGATCTATCTCGGCCAGTAAAGGCACCGCCTGTTCTCTCATCTTTCATACTCCAAGCTGAAATTACTCAAAAGGCTAACGCAAAGCACACGAGCGACGCCAAACGCGCCAGCAAGTTTGGCGTCCCAGCCGCCACAGGCCACGAGTTCTGTGCCTTGATATGCATAGCTTAAGCTAAATTAAATCAGGGCTTTCGCAACTCTGTTCACTCAATAAATTAGATATAATCTCTAAATCCGTACTAGCGACTGCGGCTTTGTAATAATTTTTTGATTCTGAAAAATGTTGCAACGTCAATTTAATATCTAAAATGACGTTTTTTAAACCGACAACATCAGTTAATGAAAAATCTAGATTCAGTGATGATAGATAAACAAGACCTGCCCCTTGGTGCACAATGGAGGGCAGTCGTTGCCCATAAAAAATAGGATTTAGCACGAATATCATCCCACTTCGCATTTGAAAAATATTTATCCCAGTTAAGGTCTAAACTTGGCATATGGAACTCTCCGACTAATTTAGTGCATACGCCCAGCACACGGGCGGCTGAAATGAAGAGAAGCGTAATGTAAGCCGTCCAGCACAGCGTTTTTTGCCGGGCTCACGTGCTGCTTGTTGTATGCCATCTTTATAGGCCGTAGAATTTTGAGATAGCAGTTGCCAACAAGCTCCCTGCTGCTCCAACGCTAACGGACCAAGTGCCATCTGCCGCCTTAGTGGTCATTTTTCCTATCCAGCTACTAACCTTTGGACCAAAAGCCTCAGTTCTTGTTGCCTCTGGATCTTGGCTAATTGCAAGCTCCAAGGACCTGATGTCTTCTTCATTAACTTCCTGTTGTCTGAAATAACGTGCGAGAGAGTCAAAATTACCAGGTGTTACTGTCATTGACATTGTTTGACTTACGCTACCACCAGACACATTACCCAACACACCTTGGAAATTGTGGATGTTAATGGCCGATTGATTTTCAGTGGCAATAGCTTTTTCCTCCGCGGAAAAATTTATGCCATCCCCTAAGATTCCTTGTGATTCGAGCAGCAAAGCCCAGTCTAACAATTGGGTTCTAACTTGCTCCAATACGCTTTTGACTTGGTTGCTCCCAATAATGCGAGTCGGTTCTAACTGGGCAAAACCACCTTGCATTCGCATTAAAGCTGCTTTTTGCTCTGGAGGAAAAGGAAATGTTAATTGTTCTTTGGCGTTTGACCTAGATATCAAATGCTGAAGCGACTCTACAGATTCGAATATTTTTACCTCACTAACCAAGCTCGCTAACTCACCATCTTCGATGATAAACGGCTGATACCCATGATAGGGGTTAATGACTTTCAGCTGTGAACCGATAACTCTGTAATTTGGAATATCTTCTGCTGATTGATATCCATTTAATTCTGACAAAACCCATGATCTGAAATCGTTCAGACCTAGTTTCGAAGAAATTAGGAGTGCTTTTCTCAACAAATCCGGCAGATGGTTCTTGCTATCAGAAGCCATCTCTTGTAATTGCACTACTATTGGAGTGCTCATGCATCCTCCTTTTGCATATAACATATTAGTTCAGGAGCGCACCACCATAGGTGGTGCGCCCTCTGCAACAAAAGGTTATCCTTGGTTGTTCTTCCGCTTCGCATTGCCATGTCCTTGATGTTGTGAAAGCGGCTCCTCGCAGTGATGAATGACTTTTCCAGTCTCGTAATCGGTGATCTTCTCAAAATAGTGGTCATTGCCCCTGTCGATAACCCGTTGCCGGTGGACATGTTTTCCAAAACTGCGAGAGTAATCAGGCATCGACAGATCCTCGACGTATGGCTTCTTTTGACCAGGACGCTTTGCCTTCAAACCGTATCCATCTCTAACCACAAGCGTTTCCACTATTGAAATGCTATGAACACGCTTTATGCTACCGCACACATCGCATGGTCGGCGGATCTCCAGTGCGTCCACCTCGGCAGCAATTGGAGCACCGCAATCGGCACACTCAGTCGTTTCGTCAACCTTGGTCATTGGACTATTATTTATTCCGTAGCCTCAAAGGCCGTTCTGCCCAAACCTGCTATTCACTCGTACCCATACTAGCCCGATTCAATCCTTCCCTTATTGACCCAAAGCAAGCCCTAACAAATACGCACCAAGAAGATCATTTATTCAGCACAATAACTAGATAACTGCAGGCAAGACCCACACAAAAAATCACAGAAAAACAGAAACACCCGTCACAAAGGCCCGAAAACCCCACCTTCAATCACGGCTACCGCACGGACCGTGCATTATCACAGCGTGGGACTACTTAAATTGTGGGTATTTGATTAAAACAACAAAGGCCTGCATGAGCAAGCCTTTGATTAGGGAACTTTAGTCGAGGATTAGCGGAAGGTGAATTCCCCGGCTTCGACGTCTACGCCGATTTCACTGCCTGGGGGGTAGTCGCCTGCCAGGAGTTTTTGCGCCAGCGGGTTTTCGATCCACTGTTGGATGGCGCGTTTCAGTGGGCGGGCGCCGTAGATGGGTTCGAAGCCGACATCCACCAGTTTTTCCAGTGCAGTGGGGGTCAGGGTCATGCGCAGGTCGAATTCGGCCAGGCGTTTGCGCAGGCGTTCCAGCTGGATGTTGGCGATACCGGCGACCTGGTCTTTGCGCAGGCTGTGGAATACCACCACTTCGTCGATGCGGTTGATCACTTCGGGGCGGAAGTGCATGCCGACGACTTCCATTACCGCTTTTTTCATCAGCTCGTAGTCGTCGTCATCGCTGAAGCCCTGGATCAGGTCGGAGCCCAGGTTAGAGGTCATGACGATGATGGTGTTACGGAAGTCGACGGTGCGGCCCTGGCCATCGGTCAGGCGGCCGTCTTCCAGTACCTGCAACAGGATGTTGAACACGTCTGGGTGGCTTTTTCCACTTCGTCCAGCAGCAGTACGGAGTAGGGTTTACGCCGCACGGCTTCGGTGAGGTAGCCGCCTTCTTCATAGCCGACATAGCCGGGAGGGGCACCGATCAGGCGGGCGACGGAGTGTTTCTCCATAAACTCGGACATATCGATGCGCACCATGCTTCTTCTGTGTCGAACAGGAAGTGTGCCAAGGCTTTGCAGAGTTCGGTTTTACCCACACCGGTTGGGCCGAGGAACAGGAAGCTGCCGCTGGGTCGGGCGGGGTCAGCCAGACCGGCACGGGAGCGGCGCACGGCGTTGGCTACTGCGACTACGGCTTCGCTCTGTCCGACCACGCGCTGGTGCAGGGCGTCTTCCATGCGCAGCAGTTTGTCGCGTTCACCTTCGAGCATTTTGGTCACCGGAATCCCGGTCCAGCGCGACACCACTTCGGCCACCTCTTCTTCGGTGACTTTATTGCGCAGCAGTTTAGTTTCCTGTGGTCCCTGCTCGGCTGAGTCGGCGGCTTGCAGCTGTTTCTCCAGCTCAGGGATGCGGCCATATTGCAGCTCGGCCATTTTGGTCAGATCCCCGGCACGGCGGGCCTGTTCCATTTCGACACGCGCCTGGTCGAGTTTTTCTTTAACGTTCTGTGAACCCTGCAGGCTGGCTTTTTCCGCTTTCCAGATTTCATCCAGATCGGAGTATTCTTTTTCCAGTTTGCTGATGGTTTGCTGCAGTTCGTTTAAGCGTTTCTGCGAGGCGTCGTCGGTTTCTTTTTTCAGCGCTTCACGTTCCATTTTCAGCTGAATCAGGCGACGCTCCAGACGGTCCATGGATTCGGGTTTGGAATCCATCTCCATACGGATGCGTGATGCGGCTTCGTCGATCAGGTCGATGGCTTTATCCGGCAGCTGACGGTCGGTGATATAGCGCTGGCTCAGCTTGGCCGCGGCGACGATGGCGGAGTCGGTGATATCGACACTGTGGTGTATCTCATAACGCTCTTTTAAGCCGCGCAGGATGGCGATGGTGTCTTCTTCGGAAGGCTCATCAACGATGACTTTCTGGAAACGCCGCTCCAGTGCGGCATCTTTTTCCACATACTGACGGTACTCATCCAGGGTGGTGGCGCCGACACAGTGGAGTTCGCCGCGCGCCAGTGCGGGCTTGAGCATATTCCCGGCATCCATGGCGCCTTCGCCTTTACCGGCGCCGACCATGGTGTGCAGTTCGTCGATAAACAGGATGATCTGGCCTTCCTGTTTCGACAATTCATTCAGTACCGCTTTCAGGCGCTCTTCAAACTCACCACGGAATTTGGCACCGGCAATCAGCGAGCCCATATCCAGCGACAAGACGCGTTTGTGTTTCAGCCCTTCCGGTACTTCACCATTGATAATGCGCTGCGCCAGTCCTTCAACGATAGCGGTTTTACCCACACCGGGTTCACCGATCAGTACCGGGTTGTTTTTGGTACGGCGTTGTAACACCTGAATGGTACGACGTATCTCTTCATCACGGCCAATGACCGGGTCGAGCTTGCCGTTTTCCGCACGTTCGGTGAGATCGACGCAGTATTTATCCAGCGCCTGACGTGATTCTTCGACGTTGGGATCGGTCACAGCGGCACCACCACGCATGTTGTTGATCGCTTCGGTGAGTTTTTCACGGGTCACGCCGACTTCTTTGAGCACCCGTCCGGCGTCAGACTTGTCATCCACCATCGACAGCAGCATCAGTTCGCTGGCGATATACTGGTCACCGCGTTGCTGCGCCAGTTTATCGGTCAGGTTGAACAGCCGTGCCATGTTCTGTGACAGACGAATTTCACCATCTGGGTCTTTGACCTGGGGTAAACGATCCAGCGCTTCACCGATTTTGCGGCTCAGCAGGGGCATTTGTGCACCGGCCTGACCGAGCAAGGGACGTACGGAACCATCGCGCTGTTCGATGAACGCGGCGAGCAGGTGAATCGGTTCGATAAAGTTATGGTCTTTGCCAACCGCCAGTGACTGAGCTTCAGTCAGGGCGTCTTGCAACTTTGAAGTGAATTTATCAGGACGCATGCCCTTCTCCTTAATTCTGCATCGATGCGGCGGTTGATTGGGACAACGCTGGCATCTGTTACTGTTGCTGAATTAATGGGGTTGGGGTTTGAGCAATTCAAGTGGTTACATTTTAATCAGCTAATTTATTCGCCTTCGATCCAGATCAGGCTGGCCATGCGACCGGTTTGATTGTTACGGCGATAGGAATAGAAGTACTCACTATCGGTGAAGGTGCAGAAATCACCGCCATAGACTTCGGTAACTCCCGCGGCGGCGAGTCGAATACGTGCCAGACGGTAGATATCCGCCAGCCATTTGCCGGGATTGGTGGGTGCCTGGATAAAAGCGGCGGAGGCCAGGGGATTGTCTTCACAGAAGGCCAGAAACACATCATCGCCCACTTCAAACGCCAGTGGCCCGATGGCCGGGCCCAGCCAGACCATAACATCGGCGGGGTTGGCAAATACCGCAGGGTATTTTCCAACACACCGTTAGCCAGGCCCCGCCAGCCCGCATGGGCAGCCGCCACGCGCGTGCCAGCACGGTCAGTAAACAGCAGTGCAGGCAGTCGGCGGTCATCACCGCACAGGCCATGCCCGGTTCATCGCTCCAGCAGGCATCCGCTGCCATGGGCGAATCATCATCACTGGCTTTGATGACGGCGGTGCCATGTACCTGTTCCAGCCATTGCACCGGCTTTTTCAGGCCCATCGCCTGTTGCAGTATCTGACGGTTCTGTTCCACCAGTAACGGATCATCACCCACGTGGTAAGCAAAATTCAGCCCGTCATAAGGCGGCTGACTGACACCATCCATACGCGTGGTGGTCAGGGCATGAATATTGGGCTTTACCGGCCAGCTGGCTCTGATCAGTTTCATGGGTTACAGCTCGTAGTCGCAGTTATCGGCATCTTCTTTGAGCACCCGACGCACGGCTTCAAAATCAGCGGGCAGATCAATTTCCCAACTCATCTGCTGACCGGTTTGTGGATGCCAGAGTTCCAGCTTTTTAGCATGCAACGCCTGTCGACGAAAGTGTTTCAGTACTTCTTTCATCTCTTCACTGGCGCCCTTGGTCAGGCGGACACGGCCACTGTAAAGCGGATCGCCCACCAGCGGATAGTTGATGTGTGACATGTGCACACGGATCTGATGGGTGCGTCCAGTTTCCAGTTTCAGGCGGATATGGGTATGCGAACGGAATTTTTCCAGCACCCGATAGTGAGTGATCGCTTCTTTGCCAACTCCTACTACTGCCATCTTTAGACGGTTTTTGGAATGACGCGCCATCGGCTCATCGACACAACCACCGCCCGTCATCACCCCATAGACAATGGCTTCATATTCACGCCCCATACTGCGATCCTGCAACTGGGCCACCAGCTCGGTTTGTGCCTGGATGGTTTTCGCCACCACCATCAGACCGGTGGTATCCCGGTCCAGACGGTGCACGATACCGGCGCGCGGTACATGACCAATAGCCGGGCAGTGATGCAGCAGCGCGTTCAGCAAGGTGCCATCGGCATGACCCGCCGCCGGGTGTACCACCAGACCCGCAGGCTTGTTCAGAATCAGGATATCGTCATCTTCATAGACAATATCCAGAGGAATATCCTGAGCTGCATGACGATCGATCGAAGCAATTTCGACCGATACAGTAATCTGCTCACCACCGCTGAGCTTATCGCGCGTACGGCGGATTTCGCCATTGACCCGAAGGGCTCCCTCTTTTATCCAGCTTTGCAGCCGTGAGCGGGAGTATTCAGGAAATAACTGCGATACGGCCTGATCCAGCCGTAAACCGTACATTTCGGCCGGTACGGCGGCATTTAAATCAACCTGTTCTGACATCGAATTCTAATCTTTACTCAAGGATGTTTTAGCTTGGCATCCGGTTGTGTTTTAATAGGCCGGAATGAATGTTCTTCCAGTATAACCGAAACCGATCTGAAACGCCGGATTCGGTCAACATCTCAGGATAAAGCAATATGCAATTTGTCAAAGTGATTTGCGCTCTGACCCTTTTGATTATGATTTCCGGCTGCTCGTGGTTTGGCGGCGATAAAGCCATTCCCGATATTCCCGAGCAGATACTCTATGACGATGCCATGAGTGCCCTGGATGCCGGCAACTGGTCGCTGGCGATTGAGAAGCTACAGTTACTTGAAGCGCGCTATCCGTTTGGGCGTTTTTCGGAACAGTCACAACTGGAGTTGATCTACGCCTACTATCGCAACAGTGAACCCGCTGCGGCCCGTGCCGCCGCTGATCGCTTCGCGCGCCTGCATCCTAATCACGACCATATTGATTATGCCTATTACCTGAAAGGCCTGACCTCATTTGAAGAGGATCGCAACTTCCTGGCGCGCTTCCTGCCGCTGGATGAAACCCAGCGTGATCCGGGTGCGGCGATGGACTCGTTTGAGAGCTTTTCCATTCTGCTGAACCGCTACCCCAACAGTGAGTTTGCTCCGGATGCTCAGCGACGCATGCAGTATTTGAAAAACCGCCTGGCAACTTATGAAATTCATGTAGCCAGCTACTACATGAAGCGTGAAGCCTGGGTCGCCGCGGCTAATCGTGGCCGTTATGTGGTCGAGAATCTGCAGGAAACCCCTGCCGTACCCGACGCACTGGCGATCATGGCCGAGTCTTATACCAAAATGGGCATGAATGATCTGGCTGAAAGTGCCTTGGAAGTCCTGCGTCTGAACTATCCGGATTATGTGATTCGTCCTTTCTCGCCGCAGCGTTTCGATCTGCTCTACACCGCCAGCTTTGGTCTGCTGGGTGAAATTGAGCCAGCCACACCGGCACGGCCAGTTAATCCCGATCGGCTACGTGAGGCAGAAGAGCAGGGCGAACGCGCCAGCAGCGGTAGCCGTTCTCTGTTACACCGTATCACCTTCGGTACCTTTGGCAGCGATGGTAGTGAAGCGGAAAGCGGCGAGCTGATCGAGCAGGGTCAGTAAACTGAGCCAAAAAAATTACCTGTGCATTGGGCCACCTTCGGGTGGTCCAATGCGTTAAGGCTCACAGGGAACTTTCTGATCAACCCAGCATCTGTTATGTTATAACAAATTAACAACCCTATTCATATCAGGAGCACAGCATGCGCAAGATCGCCCTTTCCCTGTTACTCATAGCCAGCAGCCTCAGTTTTGCCGACTCACATGACCACGACCATGAGCACGACGACGATCATCAACACGACCAGAGTCAGCTTGATTCTCATGTACACGGGATGGCACAGCTGGATGTGGTGCTGGAAGGCTCTATGCTTCTGGCCAGCCTTAAAGCCCCTGCCGCCGACCTGGTAGGTTTTGAGCATGTGGCGGATGGAGAAGAACAGATCATTCAGGTATACGACCTGGTCGGGCGCATGAACCTGCCTGATACCTTCTGGCATTTACCCGAAGCCGCTGGCTGTGAAGCTGAAGAGATTCATGTTGAACACCACCTATTGGAAGATGAAGAAGATCACGACCATGAGCATGAGCATGAGCATGAGCATGACACAGCTCACAGCGATGTAATTGTAGATTATTACTATACTTGCGAGCATCCGGAACAACTGGAGCAGATCCGGGTCAATCTGTTCAACACCTATCCCTCCCTGCAGGAAATACAGGTGCAGTTGATCACCCCGGCAGGCCAACAGGGCCTGATCCTGAATGCAGGACAAAATATGCTTAGACTGAACGAATGACGCAAACAACCGCTATCAAACTGAACCAGCTGAGCTTTGGCTGGAAACCTCACCAGCCCGTTTTGCAGATCGACAGCTTAACCATCCCCCGGGGTGAGCAGGTGTTTCTGCGTGGCGCATCCGGTAGCGGTAAAAGCACCCTGCTGAACCTCTTAGGTGGGTTAATGAAACCCCAGCAGGGTGACATCGAACTTTTGGATCAATCGCTTAATACCCTGTCACAGCGCCAGCGTGATCACTTTCGTGCCGATCACATTGGTGTGCTGTTTCAGCAGTTTAACCTGCTGCCCTATCTCAGCCTGATTGATAATGTCGTGCTGCCCTGCCGCTTTTCAGCCGCACGCCGCCGTAAAGCCGGAGATCCGGTGGCCGCCGCGCGGGCATTACTGCAAGCACTGGGACTGGGTGCCTTTATTGATCGCCCTGTACCGACCGCTGAGCTGTCCATAGGTCAGCAGCAGCGTGTTGCGGCAGCCAGGGCGTTGATCGGACAGCCGGAAGTATTGCTTGCCGATGAACCCACCTCGGCACTCGACAGTGATACCCGTGACCAGTTTCTGGATCTGCTCTCGACGCAAAGCCGTCTGAATAACACCACGCTGGTGTTTGTCAGTCATGATCTGAGCCTGAGCCAACACTTTGACCGGGTGATCAATCTGGGCGATATCAATCGCTGTACAGGAGCCAACTGATGCTGGCTCTGGCGCTACGCAGTCTTTGGAACCGTCGTGGTACGGCGGCACTGACACTGCTCACTTTGGCTATCAGCGCGCTATTACTGACCGGTGTGGAAAAGCTGCGCCAGGATGCCCGCCAGGGTTTTTTTAATACGGTGGCAGGCACCGACCTGATCGTCGGCGCACGCAGCGGCTCACTGCCACTGCTGTTGTATTCGGTATTCAATATCGGCCAGCCTACCAATAACATCCGCTGGAGCAGCTATGAGCAGATAGCGGCGCAGGATCAGGTGGCCTGGAGCATTCCCATTACCCTGGGTGACTCGCATCGCGGTTTTCGCGTAGTGGGCACCACTGAAGACTACTTCCGCTACTACCGCTTTGGTAAACAGCAGCCCTTAGTGTTTAGTCAGGGTGATGTGTTTGATGACCTGTTTGACGTTGTTGTCGGTGCCGAAGTGGCGCGCGCGCTGGATTACAGTTTGGGTGACAAACTGGTCATTGCTCATGGACTGGGACAAGGCAGCTTTGCCAACCATGACGATATGCCGTTTAGGGTATCGGGCATTTTGCAATCGACCGGCACACCGGTAGACCGCAATGTGCTCATCAAACTCGGCGCCTGGGAAGCGATTCATCTTGGCTGGCGAGCAGGTACCCGCATTCCGGGCCTGGGTGCCAGTCAGGATGAAGCCCGCGAAATGGATCTGACCCCCAAACAGATCACCGCCTTTCTGTTGGGTCTGGAATCGCGCATCAGCACTTTCCACCTGCAACGTTCAATCAATAATTTTCGTGCCGAACCTCTACAGGCGATTTTGCCAGGCGTTGCTATTCAGGAGCTATGGCAGGTGATGGCGGTGGCCGAACGCACCCTGCTGATCATTTCCGGTTTTGTGGTGTTTGCAGGCTTTACCGGCATGCTCGGCATTCTGTTGACCAGTCTTAACGAGCGTCGGCGTGAGCTGGCAGTGTTGCGTGCCGTGGGGGCAGGCCCTCTGCGTATTGTGGCACTGTTATTATTTGAAGCGACGTTACTGACCTTCCTGGGTATTCTATCAGGACTGGGACTGCTGACCTTGCTAACCCTGGGTATTCAGGATTGGCTGGCACTGGAGTACGGGATTTTCCTCAACCCCGGCTGGCCAGACAAGAATCAGTGGCTGCTTCTGGGTGCCGTACAACTGGCAGGACTTTTAACCGGCCTGATTCCCGCCTGGCGCGCCTACCGCTATACTCTGGCTGATGGCCTGACACCCAGGCTTTGATTCCCTGATATAGACACCCTGACAGGATACGTATGCTGAAACTGATTGTCCCTTTGCTGCTGGCACTATTGATGGCGTTGCCGGTGCAAGCCGAAGAAGTCAAAGACGCTGAAGAGCCCAGAGTATTCACCTGGGATGAGCTGATGCCGGAAGACTATACCCTGACGCTCAGTGAGCTGATCGGCGATTCGGATTTCGATCCCTACAACTTCGACATAATTGATGATTACAGCCCGGAAGCAGAACGCATGATGGATAATATGCTGCAGGTGCTGGCCTCAGCACCGGTGCGCGGTGAGCTGGATGGCATGATGATCAGCATTCCTGGCTTTGTGGTACCGTTGGAAGCGGAGCAGACCAAGGTATTCCGCTTTTTCCTGGTCCCCTATTTTGGGGCCTGCATCCATGTGCCACCGCCACCATCGAATCAGATCATCGATGTGCATTTTGAACCGGGTACAGAAGTCGAAAACCTCTGGGACGCGGTGTGGATCACCGGGCGTTTAACCACGGTCACCTTCAGCCATGATATGGGTACCGCTGGTTACAGACTGGAAGCCTTTCAGATCACCCCTACGACTGGGACGAAGCCGAAGAGGGAGAGTGGTAGCCTGATTCAAGCGTTTAAGGATTACTCACCAGGCCGCCAGCCAGAGGTGATCGGATAACGCCGGTCACGACCAAAACCGCGCTGGGTAATACGCGGCCCGATAGGCGCCTGACGCCGTTTGTATTCATTTATATCTACCAGTCGCACCACCCGCTGCACCACCGCTTCATCAAAACCCTCAGCAATAATGGCGTGAGCACTGAAATCGCGTTCAACATAAAGCTCCAGTATCCGGTCCAGATCGGCATAGTCCGGCAGTGAATCCTGATCCTGCTGTCCAGGCGCCAGCTCAGCTGAAGGCGGTCTGTCGATCACCCGCTGCGGAATCGCCGGTGACAGGCTATTGCGATAGTTCGCCAGACGGTACACCAGTGTTTTCGGTACATCTTTCAATACATCGAAACCGCCCGCCATATCGCCATACAGAGTCGAATAACCCACCGCCACTTCACTCTTGTTGCCAGTAGTCAGCACCAGAGCACCGGTTTTATTCGAGATCGCCATCAGCAACACCCCGCGGCAACGCGCTTGCAGGTTCTCTTCGGTGGTATCTGGCTTGAGTCCGTCAAAAGCAGGGGCCAGTTGCTGCATAAAACTGTCATACAGGGGTTCAATGGAGATGGCGCTATAACGCATCCCCAGCATTTTGGCTTGCCCCTCGGCATCTTCGACGCTCATGGAAGCGGTGTAACGAAACGGCATCATCACCACTTCAACCCGCTCCGGCCCCAACGCATCCACAGCAATGGCCGCCGTAACCGCTGAGTCGATACCACCGGATAACCCCAGCACCACCTTGGGAAAGCGATTTTTTTCAACATAGTCACGCACACCCGTGACCAGCGCCTGATACACAGACGCCTCATAATCGGGGAAAGGCTGAGAGGGTTGCAGCGGGCTAATCACACCTGTACCCACTTGAAAATCGACACAATCCAGTGACTCACTAAAGTGAGCTGCACTAAACACCAACTCCCCTTCAGCACTCACCACTAACGAGCCACCATCAAACACCAGCTCATCCTGCGCGCCAAACTGATTCACATAGATAATCGGTGCACCGCATTCCTGCGCCCGCTGCGCCAACACCTGCAGGCGCAAACCGGTTTTACCGGCATGGAAGGGCGATGCATTCAGATTCAGAATCAGCTCAGCGCCCTGGGCTTTTAACTGTTCAACTGGCGTACTGTGCCAAATATCTTCGCAGATACTTAAACCAATACGACAGCCTTTCAGGCTGAAGGTACCCGATTGATGCCCGGCGACAAAATAGCGCTGCTCATCAAACACCTGAAAATTAGGCAGACACTGCTTGGCGTATTCAAAGATCAACTCGCCCTGATGAATCACACCCGCCATATTGTAAAGCCGACCCTCGTTATAACGCGGATAGCCCACCACCAGCGTGATGCCCTGCAGCTCCTGACATAGCCGCTGCAACGCCTTCTCAATCCGCGGCTCCAGACTTGGCCGCAGCAGCAGATCCTCCGGCGGATAGCCCGTAATCGCCAACTCAGAACACAGCAGCACATCCGCCTGATGCTGATCCCGCGCCGTCACCGCCGCCGCCAGTATCTTATCGGTATTACCGGGAATATCTCCCACCAGGAAGTTCAACTGGGCCATAGCGACCCGCAGGGTATCGGTCATTGCGTGAGTAAACTCGTCAGCTGTTTATATCATTTTGATTTAGTAGTGATAACGGCATGCAAGTATCGTAATTGCGTTATCATCAACGGCATACACTAATCTGTTGGTATCATCGATACGGCGGGACCAAAAGCCAGCCAGGTGTTCTTTCAGCGGCTCAGGCTTACCTATACCTTCAAAAGGAGAACGCTTAACGTCATTAATCAGTTTATTAATGCGCTTAAGGGTTTTCTTATCCTGAGTCTGCCAATACACGTAATCGCTCCAGGACTCATCTGTCCATGATAGCAAACGATTACTCATCAATTAAATCTCTTTGACTGACTTTACCTGCTTTAAATTGAGCAATGGAACGGTTCAAATGCTCTGCGTTTGCCGGTGAACGCAGTAAATGTACGGTTTCCATTAAGCTATTGTAGTAATCCAGCGACATAACCACAGCATCCTCAGAGTCACGACGTGTGATGACGGTGGTATCCGCATCATTAACAACGGCATCCAGAACCGCTTTTAAGCTATTTCTAGCTTCTGTAAAAGAGACGATTCTCATAGAACCTCCACATGTACCATTAATAAGACAAGTATATACCCAAGACATCAACCTGTACATTTAATAGCACATGAACCACGCTAATTGCTCCAACGCTGTACTGTTGGTTTTGTTTCTATGTACCCAAAGAGATGACAAGGGTGCTGCCCAGATCCCGTTCCTGAGAGGCATAGTATTGTTAATTACGGAATACTAAAACGTAAAATCCGGAGTCATTAGACGTAAATATCGGAACGTTCCATCGTAAATTACGGAATACGCAGATACAGAAAATGTGAAGAACTTCACACCTCTGGCTACACTCCCTAGGCAAACCTTCAGCTGTACTGCTCTATAGGCACGTTTCCATCTGCTATCAGTTGGCACGAACTTTCGCGGGGATAGTGGTTGATGATACAGCCATATGTTTGTATATACTGTGCAATAAAGATAAGAGGGAGAGTAACCAGTTAATCCGAAAGGCTTTTTGCATTTAAGGGAAAGCCTTCGATGTTAATGCTGCAAAATCAGTTACTCTGTTCATCTCGTTGCTGACGCAGTATTTCGATATTTTCTTCATACTTTTTCTCGACTGCCAGTTCTATAAAGCGGCGAAGGGTATTAGGCTGTGAATCCTCTGAATCTTCTATTGGAAGATAGCCTAGAGACATTTGCAGCGCATGTTCAAAAACACTTAGTCCTGTAATGTCCTGAAGATTAGGATCTGCACCAGCAGCCAGCAACACCTCAACACCCTGCATGTCATTGACTAACAACGCATCTGAAAGCGCCGTTCTTCCAAGGACATCCTGGGCATTAACATCAGCACCCGCCTGAATTAACATTGCGAGGGTTTCAGTACAACCCTTGATCATAGCCGGTGCTGTATACTGGCCAAGGAGGCTATAACTATTAAATGATGGCTGTTCAATCTCGGCCCCCGCCGCTAACAGCTGCCTGGCTTGCTCCGGTCTGCATTCAAACCATGCATTAGTTGCGTAGGGATGATGAGCATTGTTTGCAAAATAAATAGGTGTTCGGGATGGAGTTTTAAGATGCCCACCAGGAAATAAGGCATTTACATCAGCACCTGCAGCAATCAATGCACCCAACTGCTCTGGTGTACCAAACATAACCACTTCAAAAATCAGCGGGTACTCAAATACCTCTTGTCTATATGGATTTGTATAGCGGTAGGTTGCTTCAGCTATAGGTATTTTTTGATCTGCATATTGATCAAAAATCGCTTGAATTTCATCAGTCTGCTGCCGTTTGTGAGCCTCATATTCTAACTTAATCTCATGGTATTGCTCATATTCTGAAACTTGCATCTCAGACATCACGGCAGTACTAAAAAAGCTGCCAAATAAACAAATGAAAATTAAAAGCCACCGAAACATGCTCATTCTAACTCCATTTATAGACTTTTGATCTTATTCCATAGATTTTCAAATTTACAACTGTCATGTTCAGCCACCCTCAAAACTGCCTGTAAGGGATCCTGGGAAAGGAACCTCAATGTTTCAGACTTCCAAAGAATATCTCCATGATTATGGTAACAATTATCAACTTCATTGCGAATATGCATCAGCATCACCCCTCTCGTCCCTGACGGCTCCAACAACCCCACCATCGGCCCAATCAAATGACCGACTTCTCTGCCAACAAGATAGCGAAAAGGGGTTTTACCAGAGACAGCGGTTCGGGTGACTAAATACTTTTTTTCGGCTGCTGCAATAATACTGATGCCATATTCCGCTTTCAGCGTCTGGCATACATCAACGGTGGGAAATAAACTGGTGGCTGAGCTGCGTAACTCTTCAGGACAAAGACTGGTTGTCATGATCACTCCTTGATATAGACGGACTTGTATTATCTGACTACAACGCTATTACTTCCTTTAGCAACAATAACCCTACATTTTGAATGCAATGTAGTCAACCCACTATTCACTCAACCTCTTCCCGAACCCGTCCAGCCATAGAAATCACCAACCGATGCTCCAATTCCGACTGCCCTGCCCGAATACGAAAAGTGCCATTGGAGAAACCGGTGACGCTACCATCTGCCTGATAGGTCAGGCTGTCGCCACGGTTCCAGTGCACGCTAAGGGGCGAAGCAAAGCGGTCCACGCGCAGTAGCTTGTCAGTATGAGATACCATGCGGTCACGTTCGGTATCGATAAACATCAACACACCCTGCCACTGGGTGGTGCCGCTTACAGCATCACTCACACACTGCTCACCATCGTCTGTGCGACACAGGGTAATCCACTCCCGGCGACTGACCGCTTCGATCCGGGCCAGTGCCAGGTGCGTTTTCAGGCGCTCGGCAGTACTCTCCTGGCGTGTCTTTTCCAGCAAGGCTGAGAAGGAGGGCACTGCGACTGTGGTTAACACGACCACCAGCACCAGCGCGACCAGGAGCTCCAGCAAGCTCAGCCCCTGTTGACTGCTTGGCGGCTGGATGCGCATCCCTTTCATAGCAGTTCAGCCCAGTTGTGCAGATAAATCCGTCCCTCATCCACCGAGCGATAAAAACTAACCCGCAACAGGCTGTTGCTTACATCATCCAAATCGCTCTGCACCGCTCCGCGAACGGTCAGCGTGACATAATCACCGTCCCAATCCAGTTGATCAGCCAGAATCTCGTAGTAACTCTGTGCAGAAGGATCACCGCTATTCAGGCTTTCCCAACCTTCACTCTCCCAGTGATCCGGGTCGGCTGACAACCAGGTATAGAAGGCCATAACACCGGAATCAGCCGCTTCATCAGACTGTACTTTGAGATGTAGATTGTGGCTCATACGCTGCTGCAATTGCGAATTAACCGCCGCACTGAAGGTCAGCATAGCGATCACAGAGAGGAAAATCAGCGTTACCAGCAAGCTGTTTCCCTGCATGGTTTTCAATTGTATAGTCATGGGATACCTCCTTGTATCCTGTTCAGTAGCGCCTCAATGCAGCGCTGTATTCCACCGGCTCCCTGCCAGCATTGATACC
This sequence comes from Nitrincola sp. A-D6, assembly GCF_000764495.1. Classification (GTDB taxonomy): domain Bacteria; phylum Pseudomonadota; class Gammaproteobacteria; order Pseudomonadales; family Balneatricaceae; genus Nitrincola. Next base: position 25,450 of record NZ_JRLB01000089.1, on the reverse strand, counting down.
TGAGAAAGACAGCCGAAAGCGCAGACTGCGTACCGGAATGCAGCAGTGTGGGACTGGCAGATGTTCATCCTCAAGAATCCGTCCGTCGTCATTGAGGTCAACACCATAAGAAAAGCGCAATTCGGCAATGCCAGCAATCAAAGCCTGACCATTGCAGCGCAGTTGATCATCACCAACCTGAAACTGATCAATAAACTCCGTAGCGGCTGTCTGCTCCTGACCCAGACAGTTACGACTCCCCTCCTGCGCAAGGTAAGTTAACCGGAGGTGCTGTGCATCACTGTCCAGGTTGACCTGCTGCGCCTGACGTATGGCACGGCGTAGCTGCAACACGCTGTAGCGTTCAATCTCCTGCGCTGAATTTAAGCGCTGCTGTGAGCGCCAGCTTTCCTTTCCAGCTACTAACAGGGTTGAAGCAGCAAGCAACAACACGGCGCTAATCGCCAGTGCCACCAGCAGCTCTGTCAGGCTAAAGCCTTGCTGGGCAGGCATGTTAACAATCTGCAGTTGCGGGCCGGTGACTTTGCCACAACTGTCCTGGAAACGAGGGATCATCGGGTGTGGCACTGAAAAGGTTCGAATAATCTTGCAGCAGATAATTCTGACGCGCCTCACTATTTAATGCCGCCAGATAGCAGCGTTGTTGCCAGAGATGTTCAATAGCTTCGGTATGCGTCAGCGTTTGTTGCGTGAGTAGCTGACTCTGGTGGGCTGTTTGCAGATTGCGCAGTTGCAGTTGCGTTAGTGCCAGGCTGCCACTGCTGAGCAGCAACAGGGTGATCATGACTTCGGGAAGGCCGACGCCGCGCTGAACGCAGCAAGAAGGGGTAAATGGTCGCATGACTTTTCCGTCCCTGAAAAAGTTAGAGTTTTTGAAGCTGTCCTTAGCTTCAGCGAATTTTTAGACTAGTACGCCAGATTATCGGCGTCAAGTCTGACAACCAGCCCAACAACAGGACTGAGGACTGGCTATCTCAGGTTACGCATCCGCCAGGTCAACAATCTTCACTTCAAACAACACGGTTTTTCCCGCCAGCGGATGGTTGAAATCCACGGTAACACGCTCATCACTGAATTCAGTGACAACGCCCGGCACTTCACCACCAGGCTCTTTAAAGGAAACCACCAGACCTGGCTCCAGATCCATATTGGTAAACTGACTGCGCGGCATAACCTGGATATTGCTGGGGTTGTGCATACCGAAACCGCGTTCAGGGGCAATGGTGAGATCCAGATGATCACCCACTTTCAAACCAATCAGTGCCTGCTCGAAGCCTTCGGGAATATTGCCATCGCCAAAAACAAACTCTACTGGTGCCGCATCAAAGTTGGAATCAATCACCGTACCATTTTCGAGCTTGATGGCGAAGTGCAGAGTTACGGCAGTACCTTCTCCCAGAATTTTGTCGCTCATATAATGCCCTCGGATTATCGGGTCGGCTTTTCAGCGCGACCAGAAATAAACAGCATATCAATAATCAGTATAGCGGCCCCAACAGTAATGGCGCTGTCAGCCAGATTGAATGCCGGGAAATACCAGCCACCATAATGCAATGAAATAAAATCCACTACGTATCCATGCAGCATACGGTCGTAAAGATTCCCCAGAGCACCGCCCAAAATCAGCGCCAGTGCCAGGCGCATCCACCACTGCTGCGCCGGTGTACGTTTTAGCCAAACCAGCAACACGCCACTAATCATCAGGGTGATGCCAACAAAGAACCAGCGTTGCCAACCACCGGCTCCCGCCAGAAAGCTGAAAGCAGCCCCTGGATTATGCAGCAGGGTAAGGTCAAAAAACGGCAGCAGTGGCACCGGACGGGCATACACCAGCATATCCGTTGCCAGCCACTTACTGCCCAGATCCAGCAGCACGACCAGCAGCGTCAGACCCAGCCAGCGCCACCAGGTGCCAGCTACAGTATTTGCATCGCTATCAGGCATAGTAGCGTTGTTCACCACTGCCCGTGACGTTATCTACACAACGACCACACAGCTCTTCATGCTCGGCATGCTCACCCACATCGGCACGGTGATGCCAGCAACGTGCACACTTGGGATGCTCCGAAGCCGCCACACTGACCTTCAGGCCATCCACTGCGGTTTCTCTTGCTTCAGTGCCTTCAGCCAATGGTTTGAGCGTCACCGCTGAGGTGATCAGCACAAAACGCAACTCATCACCCAAGCGCTGCAGATCGGCTTGAATACTGTCACTCACATAGAGTATCGCTTCAGCCGCCAGAGAGGCTTTGACCAGTTTTTCACCACGCGCATCTTCCAGACACTTGTTCACCGCATCCTTGACCGCCATGATACGGCGCCAGTAGGCATCACCCAGCTCATCATCTGCGGACAGGGTAAACAGGCCTTCATACCAGTTGCTCAGCAACACGCTGTCACGACGGCTGCCCGGCAGCACTTCGTAGATCTCTTCCGCGGTGAAGGTCAGAATCGGAGCGATCCAGCGGGTCAGCGCTTCAGCAATATGGTACAGCGCGCTCTGACAGGAGCGTCGTGCCAGACTGTCGGCCTGGGTGGTGTACTGGCGGTCTTTGATGATATCCAGATAGAAACCACCCAGCTCCTGCACACAGAAGTTGTGTACCGCCTGATAGACATCCAGGAAACGGTAGTCATCGTAGGCCGCTATGATTTTTTGCTGTAAACGCCAGGTAGCATCCACAGCCCAGCGATCCAGTGTCAGCATCTGCTCTGGCTCAACCAGGTGGCTGGCCGGATCGAAGCCTGACAGATTCGACAACAGGAAGCGTGAGGTATTACGGATACGTCGATAGGCATCGGCAGTACGCTGCAGTATCTGCTTGGATACAGCCATTTCACCGGAATAGTCGGTAGCGGATACCCACAGACGCAGAATATCAGCGCCCATACTGTCGGTAACTTCCTGTGGGCCGATCACGTTACCCAGTGATTTGGACATTTTATAGCCCTTCTCATCCACCACAAAACCGTGTGTCAGCACCTGTTTGTAAGGCGCCACTCCGTTGATGGCGATGGAAGTTTTCAGCGAGGACTGGAACCAGCCACGATGCTGATCCGAACCTTCCAGGTACATATCGGCCGGGAACTGTAACTCTTCGCGGGTACGCAGCACCGAGTGATGTGTGGTGCCTGAATCAAACCAGACATCCAGGGTGTCAGTGACCTTATCGTAATCGGCGGCTTCATCACCCAGCAATTCGGCGGCATCCAGCTCGAACCAGGCATCGATGCCATCTTTTTCAATACGCAGGGCTACGGCCTCGATCAGCTCCTGGGTACGCGGATGCAGCTCACCGGTCTGTTTATGCGTGAACAGGGTGATCGGTACACCCCAGGTGCGCTGACGTGAGATACACCAGTCCGGGCTCTGTTCAAACATGGCTTCGATACGTGCCTGACCCCAACCAGGGAACCACTGCACACCCTTGATCGCTTCAAGCGCATCAGCACGCAGGTTTTTATCATCCATGGAGATAAACCATTGCGGTGTAGCACGATAGATCAGTGGTGTTTTGGTGCGCCAGCAGTGCGGGTAGCTATGCTGAAATTTTTTCATATGCAGGAGTTTGTGTTCACGCTCCAGCGCATCACACATCGGCTCATCGGCCTTGTAAACATGCAGCCCGGCAAATTCACCCGCGGCATCACTGTAGGTGCCGTTGGCCTGCACCAGGTTCAGCGTACCCAGGCCATATTCCTGGCCCACAACAAAGTCTTCCATACCGTGATCGGGTGCGGTGTGCACGGCACCGGTACCCGCTTCTGTGGTCACATGGTCGCCCAGAATGACCGGTACCTGGCGATCAAACAGCGGGTGCTGCAACAACTGACCTTCCAGTGCTTTACCACTGCACTCAGCCAGTACCTGATACTGCTGAATACCCCAGCGCGCCATGATGGTATCCACCATTTCAGTCGCAACGATCAGGCGCTCTTTGCCGTGATTGATCGCGGTTTCCACCAGGGCATAACTCAACTCGGCATGCAGCGACACGGCCTGGTTGGCTGGAATGGTCCAGGGGGTGGTGGTCCAGATCGCGATAGACACCGGGCCTTCACCTGCAGTGGTATCGAACAGCTCTAACACAGCAGCTTGATCAACCGCAGTCATGCGCACATCGATAGCAATGGAGGTTTTTTCCTGATACTCGACTTCCGCTTCCGCCAGAGCCGACTGACCGACCACACTCCAGTAGACAGGCTTGTAGCCCTTCATCAGATGACCGTTTTCAATGATTTTACCCAGTGAACGCACGATATTGGCTTCAGTTTCGGCATTCATGGTCAGGTAAGGCTTATCCCAGTCACCGATCACGCCCAGACGGATAAAGTCGTCTTTCTGGCCTTCGATCTGCTTGGTGGCATAGTCACGGCACTGCTGACGAAATTCGCGGAAGGGCACCTTGTCACCGGCCCGACCGATGGTGGTTTCGACCTTGTGCTCAATCGGCAAGCCATGGCAGTCTCAGCCAGGAATATAGGGCGCATCGAAACCACTCAGGGTTTTCGATTTGACGATCATATCCTTGATCACTTTGTTAACCGCATGACCAATATGAATACTGCCGTTGGCGTATGGAGGACCATCGTGCAAAATGAATTTGCGCCGACCCTGCCCCTCTTCACGCAGACGTGCGTAAAGGTCAATCTCATCCCAACGCGCCAGACGGGCTGGTTCGCGCTGTGGCAGATTACCGCGCATCGGAAACTCGGTTTCCGGCAGATTCAGAGTGTGTTTGTAATCGGTCATATCAGTTAACTTCCGCAAGTGAATTCTGCCCGGTGCTGTCAGCAAACCAGAGACGGGCCGTTTCAATATCTGAAAAAATCTGTGTTTTTAACGCATCAAGTCCATCAAAGCGCTTCTCAGGACGTAAAAAATGCAGGAACTCGACCTGCATCAACTGGCCGTAAAGGTCCTGATCCCAGTCGAACAGGTGCACTTCCAGTACTGGCAAGCGGCCATTGACTGTAGGTCTAATCCCAACATTGCAGATAGCCTCACATTCATGCCTGCCAAAGCGGGCCAGCACCGTGTAGACACCCTGTAACGGGCAACGGAAGCGATGCATGCGCACATTCGCCGTAGGCACGCCCAGTTGCCGACCAAGCTTATTGCCATGTTGCACTCGCCCGGTGACACGATAGGGACGTCCGAGCAGTTGTTCAGCCAACTCAAAATCACCGCGCATCAGGGTTTCTCTGATCAGGGTGCTGCTCACCCGTTGGCCATCAATCAGGTGCGTATGCGTGTGCTCTACCGAAAAATCATGCGCGGCCCCGGTGGCTTCGAGCATGGCATAATCACCGGTACGGTCACAACCGAAGCGAAAATCATCACCGACGACAAAATGCCGCACATTCAGGCCATTGAGCAGCAACTCATCAACAAACGCCTGTGCCGACATATTACGCAAGCGCGCATTAAAAGTGAGGCACAGTACCCGATCAATCCCCTGATCGCGTAAGAGCCGCACCTTCTCATCGAAGCGCGTCAGCCGTGGCGGCGCATCACTGCCAGCAAAATACTCACGCGGTTGCGGCTCAAAAATAATCACTACACTCGGCAGGTCCATTTCAGCCGCTTTTTGCTTAACCTGCTGCAGTACTTTCTGGTGACCCAGGTGTACGCCATCGAAATTACCAATGGTGGCCACACAGCCCCGGTGTTTGTCGCGCAGATTATGTAAGCCTCGGATCAGTTCCATGCCATCATCTTGGTTCAGAATCTAAACCGCGCATTATAGTCGAAAAAGCGCGTCATTATCAGCCCTGCTAAAGCTTTTGTCAGGCCCGTAGATGGCGCAAGCGCAACCCGGCGATCCATTGTGCTGCCAGATAGACCAACCCACCCCCGATCACCAACAGCGCCAGCCATTCAACCCGTTGCCACAAGCCTGCCCTTAACCAGTCTTCAGTGCTGGCACTCAGACTCAACAGATAGGTCAGCATCAGCGCGTTGGCAAACAGATTCCGTATCCATACACGCCTCCAGCCCGGCTGCCAGCGCAACACCCCGACCTTAAGCAAACCCAGTAATAATAAACCGGCATTCAAAAAGGCCGACAGAGAAGTTGCCAGCGCCAGACCCACGTGATCCAGCGGCCAGACCAGAATCAGGTTAAACAGCATATTCGCCGCCATGGCCCAGATGGCGATTTTCACCGGGGTTTTCATATCCTGGCGGGAGAAATAACCGGTTGCCAGCACCTTGATCAACATGAATGCCAATAAACCTGAGGCATAGGCTTTCAAACTCATGCCCGCCATCAACACATCTCGATCCTGCATCTCACCATAGTGAAACAAGGTAGCTATCATGGGTTCGGCCAGCACCACCAATGCCAGTGCGGCTGGCAAGCCGATCAGCAGAATCATGCGCAACGCCCAGTCCAGCGTGGCCGAAAACACCTTATCGCTCTTGTCAGCATGATTACGTGACAAGGCGGGTAGAATCACCGTGGCGATCGCAATACCAAATACGCCCAAGGGTAACTCCACCAAGCGATCGGAGTAATACAGCCAGGACACACTACCGTTTTGCAGAAAGGAGGCCAGCACGGTATCGAGCAACAGGTTGATCTGTGCCACCGACACACCAAACAAAGCGGGCACCATCAGCTTCATGATCCGCCTGACCCCTTCATCACGCCAACCCATCGCGGGTCGTGGCAACAGCCGCAAACGCGCCAGGAAAGGCAACTGGAACAGCAGCTGCATCACCCCGGCCAGGAACACCCCCCAGGCCAGCCCCATAATCGGCGGTCCATCATTGGACTGATCCACAGTGCCGCACCGATAAGACACAGGTTCAGCAGCACCGGTGTGAAAGCAGGAATCGCAAAGCGCTCATAACTATTCAGAATAGCGCCGCAAAAAGCGGTCAGTGAGATCAACAGCAAGTAAGGGAAGGTGATGCGCAGCATCTCCGAGGCCAGCGCAAAGCGCTCATCTCCGGCCAGATAAAAACCCGGTGCAAAAATTGCTGCCAGCACAGGTGCCGCCATCATGGCCACCAGAGTCAGCAACAACAAGGTCATCCCCAGGGTGCCCGCCACCCGATTCACCAGCAGCTGCACCGATTGCAGGTCGCGCTGGGTACGATATTCAGACAGAACCGGCACAAACGCCTGAGAAAAGGCACCTTCGGCAAACAGACGGCGTAAGAAGTTGGGAATTTTAAACGCCACAAAAAATGCATCGGCATGTCCACCGGCACCGAAAATTGACGCAATAGTGACATCACGAACCAGCCTAGCACACGTGACAACAGGGTCATGATCCCAACAGTACCACTGGATCTCAGCAGTCCGGGTTTTTTAGCCTTAGCCTGTTCCAATTCCGCTTTACCTCGCTCGTTCTGTGTTATCCTTTACCGCGATCGGCACAAGAGGCGCAAATAATAGCTTTCTTTTTGCGCCACTCATAGCATAGAATCGCGAGAAGAATGACATAAACAGTTGACATATTGTTCGCTAACATGAATAATCTCGCGTCTGTTTTTCGGCACTACTACCGCCGTATTTTGATCAACCCAAGTTTAAAGGAGCCAGACTGTGGCTAATTCCGCAGGATCCCGTAAACGTGCTCGCCAGTCGGAGAAGCGTCGTCAGCAAAACGCTAGCCTGCGCTCCACAGCACGCACTTACCTGAAAAAAATCTTCGCCGCTATTGAAAGTGGTGACAAAGCCGCTGCTGAAGCAGCTTTCAAAACTGCCCAGCCAATTCTGGACAGTTCTGTTAATAAAGGCATCTTCCACAAGAACAAGATTGCTCGCTACAAGAGCCGCTTGTCTACGAAGATCAAAGCACTGGCTTAAGACAACATATTAGCCCTCGCGGCATAATAAAAAAAACCGGCTTATTCGCCGGTTTTTTTTGTGCCTACTCCTTAGAGCGCCTTGCGCATAACCCTTAGGCCAACACCATATTATCCCGATGCACTAACTCTTCCTCACCCATAAAACCAAGAATCGATTCTATGGCCCGAGTGGGGTGTCCAAGTATACGACAGGCGTCTTCAGCACCGTAGTTAGCCAGGCCACGCGCAATTACCCGCCCAGCCTCATCTATGACCATGACCATTTCACCACGTGAAAAGTCACCGGTAACGCTCAATACACCGGCCGGGAGCAAACTGCGACCACTGGCTGTCAGCGCCCTGACTGCACCAGCGTCTACCGTCAGGGTGCCGCGCGCTTGCAGATGCCCGGCGATCCATTGTTTGCGTGCTGCCATAGGTTCACGATCTGGCGTCAACAGGGTTCCCAACGCCTCACCCTCAAACAGACGCCTGAGGACGTTTTCTTCACGACCACTGGCAATCACTGTTACCGCACCAGAACGCGCCGCCAGGCGCGCCGCACGCACTTTAGTGACCATGCCGCCGCGCCCCAGCGCACCACCATCTCCAGCTACAGCTTGCACTCGCTCATCTTCTGCCGAGCTTCACGAATCAGTTCAGCCGATGGGTCCTGGCGTGGGTCGGCACTGAACAGACCCAATTGATCTGTCAGCAGGATCAATGCATCCGCTTCAACGGCATTAGCGACCAGCGCACCCAGGGTATCATTATCACCGAAACGGATTTCATTGGTGACCACGGTATCGTTTTCATTGACCACAGCCACCACACCCAATTCAATCAAGGTGCGCAGGGTAGAGCGTGCATTCAGATAGCGCTTACGGTTAGACAGATCATCATGGGTCAGCAAGACCTGGGCCGTATGCACGCCATGCTTCCAGAAACAGGTTTCCCAGGTCTGTACCAGGCCCATCTGCCCAACTGCTGCAGCGGCCTGCAAACGAAAGATTTCATGCGGGCGCGTTTTCCAACCCAGGCGATTCAGCCTTCAGCTACCGCACCGGACGACACCAAAATGATTTCGATACCCTGTTCACGCAACGACACCAATTGCTCGACCCAGCGGGCAATCGCCTGCTGATCCAAACCCTGACCATCATTGGTTAACAGTGAGCTGCCAATTTTGACAACCCAGCGCCCTCGACGAACCAGCCGCTCACGACCCGTCATGTTTATTTCTCTCCGTCAGCGAACATACTCGACTTCGACATCGTAATCGTCGTCATCAAAATCATCATCCCAATCATCATCTTCACGCTTGGCGCGCAACTCTTCGCGCAATCTAGCCAGATTTTCGCGCGCTTCAAGATCGATAATCCGCCGGGTTTCCTGTTCCTGCTCCAGCAACTCCGGATTTTCAGCAATCGCTTCTTTACGCGCATCCAGGAAGTTTTGCAGATCATGCGTCAGCGGCTTCAATCCGGTTTTATTCAACGCGGAGATGCGGTACAGCGGCCCTTGCCACTCCAGTGCATCCACCACGGCCTGACAAGCCGCTTCCTGTTCATCTTCTGGTAACAGATCCAGCTTGTTCAATACCAACCAGCGCGGCTGCTGCGCCAAAGTCTGACTGAAACGCTTCAGCTCTTTGGTTGCGGTGATAGCCGCTTCAGCGGGCGTGGTTTCATCCCAGGGCGCCATATCGACGATATGCAACAACACACGGTTACGCGCCAGATGCTTGAGGAAGCGTATTCCCAAACCGGCACCTTCAGCCGCCCCTTCGATAATACCGGGGATATCAGCCACAACAAAGCTACGGAACGCATCGGTTCTGACCACACCCAGATTCGGAATCAGCGTGGTAAACGGATAATCGGCCACTTTCGGCGTAGCCGCGGACACACCGCGAATAAAGGTGGATTTACCCGCATTCGGCAAGCCCAGCAAGCCAACATCAGCCAGCACTTTCAACTCCAGACGCAGGTTACGCAACTCACCGGGCGAGCCCTTAGTGGTTTGGCGCGGCGAGCGATTCACACTGCTCTTGTAACGCGTGTTACCCAGGCCATGAAAACCACCCTGGGCAATTTTTTCACGCTGTCCGATTTGCGTCAGATCAGCCAGCACCTCGTCGGTATCCACATCAACAATAGTGGTACCCACCGGCACTTTCAAAGTCAATTCCTCACCCTTGGCGCCGGTGCAGTTTGAACCGCGCCCCTGCATACCACTGGGTGCCTTGTAGTGACGGGTAAAACGGTAATCAATCAGGGTGTTCAGGCTCTCATCAGCCTCAACCCAAACCGAACCACCGTCACCGCCATCACCGCCGTCAGGACCACCTTTCGGGATGAATTTTTCCCGCCGAAAGCTCATACAGCCGTTTCCGCCTTTACCCGCTTCTACGGTAATGGTTGCTTCATCGACAAATTTCATCTTAACTCTCCCGAAAGGCAGTGCCTTTCTACTTTAGTGCGCCCAAGGCATATAGCGCCAGGGACGGCGCGTATGCATAAAATGCAGGAGCAATTTTATGCCTGTACGTCCCTGTACATAAAAAAAAAGCCCCGCCAGGCGGAGCTTTTTTTAAGTTTTGCGGCGGGTTACTCAGGCAGGTACGACAGTTACGTACTTGCGTTTCTGAGCACCTTTCACAACAAACTTAACAACTCCGTCTGCTGTCGCAAACAGCGTGTGGTCTTTACCCAGACCAACGTTGGTACCAGCATGGAACTTGGTGCCACGCTGACGAACCAGAATATTGCCAGCAATTACAGCCTGACCACCGAAACGCTTTACACCCAGACGTTTGGATTGCGAGTCGCGGCCGTTGCGTGTGGAACCGCCTGCTTTCTTATGAGCCATTGTATCTCTCCTATGCGTTTTTCGGCAGCGTAATTAAGCGCTGATACCGGTAATCTTAACTTCAGTGAACCACTGACGGTGGCCCTGACGCTTCATGTGGTGCTTACGACGACGGAATTTGATGATTGTCACTTTATCACCACGACCGTGACTAACAACCTCAGCAGAGACCTTAGCACCTTCAACCACCGGCGCACCGACAGTTACGTTATCGCCATTGCTAACCAGCAATACGCGATCGAATTCAACTTTAGCACCTTGCTCAGCTACCAGCTTTTCCAGCTTCAGCGTCTGACCTTCTTGCACACGGTACTGCTTACCGCCACTCACAATCACTGCAAACATAATTCTCTCCAGGTTACGCTTGTCCGGCTACTGAAACGAAACCTGCTTCTAAGGGCTGCTTCTGCAAGCGATAAAACCCTATAACAGGGAGCGATGATTTGGACAAGCTCAGGGCGCGCAATTATACAGATACACCCACTACAGATCAAGCAATAAACAGTCTGACTTACACCTATCTTTAACCAAGGCTAAAACTACAACTACACAGAAGACAGCGCTTTGACTTGCGCATGACGAAAACAGCCCTGTTCATGATCATTCACCATCCCGACAGCCTGCATAAAGGCATAACAAATCGTCGGACCGACAAAACTAAAGCCGCGCTTTTTCAGATCCTTACTCATACGCACCGAGGCATCCGTCTGCACCGGCACCGCTTTAAGGTTCTCCCAGCTATTCTGTACTGGCTGATAATCAACAAACTGCCAGAGATAATGATCAAGCGAACCAAACTCACGTTGAATCTGTAAAACACCCTGGGCATTTTTAATTGCCGCCGCGATTTTCAGGCGATTACGCACGATTCCGGCATCACCCAGCAAACGCTGCACATCCGCATCGGCGTAAGCGGCAACCTTCACAGGATCAAACTGATCAAAAGCCTGACGGTAGTTTTCACGCTTCTTCAGAATAGTAATCCAGCTCAGTCCCGCCTGAGCACCTTCGAGTATCAACATTTCGAACAGATGGCGGTCATCATGTGCCGGCACACCCCACTCATGATCGTGATATTCAATATAGAGCGGGTCATCACTACACCAGCCACAACGTTTTTTCATATTCTTCTCCCTTAAAACTATACATATAGCAGCAAATCCTATGGTTATGGAATATACCCACTTTGCTGCCAGCCTTGACTCCACAAACTAAAAAATTTAGGATCCAGCTCAAGAAGTAAGGACCATTTCTGCCATTAATGTGCTAATCACGACAGGGACCTAGTCATGCCGCCTCTCCTCTTAAGCAACTCAGCTACCCCTACCCTCGTCTTCGCCAACCTCTGTTTTTCTTTAGCAGCGGCGATCAGCAACAAATGGCGATCGACCTATTTCGTATCAGGAAAATAACGAGATGTGTAATGCCGCGCTAACGCGTTGCACTATGCATTCCTACTTGCGGATAAGTATCGAATTCGAAGAGTAAGACTAAAGCTGCGTAAACAAGGATGAACTTAAGATATGGCAAAAATGAACGACTGCATCGCTTACTGTGACCCACGAAAAATTGTTCCCATTATTCCCTGTCGTTATGTGGTGTCAGATGAGATATTGTTAACGGATCTGGACGATCTGCCCCAGGCACTGCAAGCCCCCGCAGGTATTGGAAATTCTCCACATCATCAAATCGCTTCAATTCGTCAAGGCTATATCTATTTTTACGGTTACTTAGGCTTTAACGAAAGCGATTGCACTGATAAAAAGATGACCTGGTTAATTTTTCGCTATCAAACCCGTGCCGATGATTGCAATTCCAACGATGAACCCACCGCCTGTGCCAGCACCTTTCAGTATTACAACTATACGTGGAAAAATGGTACAGCACGGAGTGAGTGGATTGCCCATCAAATGGAATCCGAACCCTTTGCCTATGTCAATATGGCCGCAATGGATACCTACATCGCCTACAGCGAAGAACGTTGGCCTGCGTACATGTTCGAGGAGATAGAACGTAATCCCAGTTGGCGCGATAAGGTCATGCAACCCTTCACACTGCATGAAGAGGACGGCACAGATCCTCATGTGATGAAGCTGGATAATCTGCAAGCGTTAGTCGAAGACTATAAAGATAGCGACCCGGAAGAGCGTGAAGCTAATGTGCTTCGTCATACGGCGATCGGTCAACTGGATATCACCCCCTTCGAGCAAATGAAAAACAGCGACAATGAACATATTCGAGAGCGCTATGAATATGCTCGAATCGTAGCCATACAAGACACCCTGGGCGAAGCCAAAGACCTGCTGCGCTTATTGGAAATTGAAGAAGCCAATATCCAAAACTACGAAACAGAACATCACTACGCGATGGTGACAGCAAAAGCGATTGCTTCTGTCGATAAATTAGAAAATACGATCAATAAACGGTATGTAGATCCAGGTATACAGTTGTGGAATAACATTACCTATGCCACTCGAAAAGTGTTTAGTACAGACCCCTTTAACCGCTCAGCCGACGAACTGAGACACAAATTTGCCACCTATGGCCCAGAGCAGCGAAAGAAATATAAGCGCCTTGCGGAGTACTGGAAAACACTGGATCAACGACCAGGCGTACACGAACCCGCAAGATTGGCGTTACAAGGCGCAGAGCAAAAAAGATGTGAGCAATGCATCGGATTTGCAGCCAGTCAACTCGGTGCTTATGTCGATGGCGTGAGGCTCAATGCGTTTACACCGGCAGCCCTTTATAACAAGCTCAAACTAAATCCAGATGATATTGAAGGAAACGATTGGGATAATTCTGAATGGGCCATTCTTTTCGCTGGGATGACCAAAGTGGCATCAGAAATCGTTAATGAGCTTTCGGATCCGATCGTCATCAATCGGATACAGCAAACATTTTTTGACGTTTATATCGAAGTTTCAACAACCCTGTTTGAGGACAATAGCCAGATTCAAAAAACACATTTAGAAAGATTAATAGGGGTAACCGAACGCAAGGTACGCATCCCCACCAGTGAATTAAATAACCAAATGCATCAGTATTATGAACGGTTCTTGATAGGGGAGTCTTCGACCTTAACAGTATCCTCAGACGGACAAAGTTCACATGGAAGAAATAGTGGCCTACAGCAGTCCACACACCGTTATGGCACTATCGACATCATCACCTACGATCACATCACCGACACCCCTGTCGGAAAAGTCAGCACTGGATTGTCAGGCATCGCCATGGTCTTAGCCCTGTTCAGTGCCCAACAAACCATCAAAGGTTGGCACGACAGCCACAACTTCGACGCCCGATCCAAAGCCGGCGCCATCGCCAACCTGCCCGCCGTGCAACTCAGCCTTGCCTTCAGCACCGTAGTTGGCAACTATGCCACCCTAAGAGCCGAACCCACCTATATTCGGACGGCTCAACAGGCGAGCCGTCTTGCGACGCGCTTCGCCGCCTATGCGATCAGTGGGGCTACAGGAAAAAACTATATACTGCCTCAAAAAGCCAATATCGGTGGAATCTCAAATGCACAGCTGTTGGAAAGAGCCAAGTATGCCAAGCTATTAGGAGGGCTTGCTCTCGTCACCGGCTTACTCGTCTCCGCAGGCCAAGGCGCAGAAGGTATAAACGCGAAGACTATGCCTTAATGTCAGGCCATGCATTGCAGGGAGTGGGGTCATTGGTGATGTCTGCGTCTTTGATAGGAAGTGTATTGACCACCTTTAGCTCAGGTACTGTAGTGATGTTAGGAACCAAACTTGTTGCTTTTGGTGTTCCTGGTGCCATCATCGGCGGCGTAATGATCGCCCTCGGCCTTTTGTTCACCGCCTCAAGCAGAACTGGCTTAGAGCAATGGATTTATGAGGGGTTTTGGGGAGTAGTGAAAGGTACTGGGTGAAGAGCGCCCCGAAGAGTTTTCAGATCAACTAAAAGACTCACTTGGGCTACTTAACTCTGGAAATTTAGAAAATGCCCTGAATAAAGAGATGCGCGCCTTCGAAAAATTAGTCTGGCCAATTACAGCCAAACAATTAAAGGACTGGATTGTTCAAATTGAATTTGAGGGATTAACTGATAAAGATCAGTTAGCCCAATTATCTATCAGCTTAGAAAATTATCAGCCGCGAGGTGCACACGGCATGATGACTGGCTCTTCAACTTGGGCAAGGATACAAAGTCATCAGATACGTCGTGAATGGGTAGGCCCTGGTGTCGCATCGTTACATTTATCTGCTTATGCTGACGAGAAGAGGCTTCGCTTAACCGTAAGCTTTGATAGATTGATGCCGGATGGTGAAGCACAGAGATTTATCATGTTAGAACCGCTTGAAATTACAGCAATAAAAGCTAAATAAAATATAGGATAACCTGATGTCGTTACCACCTCCGCAACTTATTTCCAATCCAACGGAAAGTCCCGAAGTGATTGAGGTGATGAATCTATCAATCACGCGTATTGATGACGATACTATTGAAATACCTTCATTTGTTTCAGATATATTGAATGCTTGGTTCAAGTTAATATTTTTTGCATTAATTTTGGGGTTGGGGCCCTCGTATGATCCTGGCTGGTTTACTGCGAATGGTGAGCCAGGGATAGCTTATGAAAAAATTCATAGGATGTTTTTTAGGGAAAGTTATATTTTAGATGCCTTTGCATTTTACGAAGATAAAAGTAATCCCGGCTTTACTCCAGAAGGTGAATCTTATCAACAATTTTATGTATATAATATCGAACGCCACGGCCGTGGCATCGTTGCAGGCCTATTTTTCATCGGAATAATCGTAATTCCTTGGATTTTATTAAATCTAGCGGTGGGTAATCCTTATCGTATCGATCGAAAGCGCCGAATTATCTACACTTGGATGCGGGGTCATTTTGTCTGTGTTCACTTTCCACCAGGTATGAGCGATCCATTACAATTGATCGAAGCCCATGTGCCTCGCGGTAAACAGGCTAACGATCCTTATAATATGAGTGGTCCGTTAAATATCTGGTTACCACTTCCGCATAAACAAAAAAATGGCTTGTTGAGTATAGGCGCCAGTTGCTTCCTGAATGGCGCAATGGTGAAGTATCAATCCTATTATTTACGTGATTTTCTGACCGACTATTTAACTAATCCTAATCCGAGGTGGCTGGATCAACTAGGGCCAAAACGTAAACCCAAACATGTTCAATGGTATGACTATCTCTTTTATAGACTGTCACGCCTACAGCTCTTACCGCAATTCCCGTTCAAAAAACGTAAAACGGAACAGGCTATTGCAGAGTTTATGAAAAATCCAAGTTCGAAGCTGTACCCTGACTATATGCCTTACGCTTGATCAACGTGGAAATTGGTATGGAGTGCAACAAGGAACACCACCCTCTCAGCCGTGACCGTCTGCCGTCAGGACGACGGCAGTCGAGCGAGTCAAGGATGACCTCGAAGCGTGTCACAGGTGAGGGGGTGGTGATTCCGATTAATCTGATCCAGGCATAGTGAATAAAGTGGGTAAAGACAGGGACAATATACCCCACTTTCTTGACATCGGGCACTGCACTCCCTAGCATTCAGCCATCATTAATTTCCAGCCATTGAATACATGCAGCCACATCAGCTAAACCCACTGATCGAACCCCAGTTCGACGCCGTGACAGACTTCATTCTTAACAACCTGGGCTCTAACGTACCGCTGGTTGAGAAGATGGGCCATTACATTGTCGAAAGTGGCGGTAAGCGCGTTCGTCCCCTCCTCGCTTTATTGAGTGCCAACGCGTGTGGATACCAGGGTGAGCTGCATATCCGCCTGGCGGCTGTAATTGAGTTCATTCACACCGCCACGCTACTGCATGACGATGTCGTGGATAACTCCGAGCTGCGCCGCGGCAATGCCACCGCCAACGCCAAGTGGGGCAATGCCCCCAGTGTACTGGTCGGCGACTTTCTCTATTCGCGCTCGTTTCAGGTTATGGTTGAGATAGGCCGCATGGAAATCATGCAGGTCATTTCCAATGCCACCACGGTAATCGCTGAAGGTGAGGTTCTGCAACTGCTCAACCAGCGCAATCCGGATACCACCGAAGACAGCTATATGCAGGTGATTCTGGCAAAACAGCCATGCTGTTTGAAGCCGCCACAGAGTGTGGTGCTATTCTGGCAGACGCATCGAGCACTGATCGTGAAGCGCTACGCCTTTATGGCCGCCATATTGGTATAGCCTTCCAGATTACCGATGATGTGATGGATTACCTGTCTACTGCCGAAGAGATGGGCAAAAATGTTGGCGATGATCTGGCCGAAGGCAAAGCCACTTTACCACTGATTCGGGCCATGCAGTGCGGCACTGAAGCAGAGCGCACACTAATCCGCAACGCCATACGCCAAGGTGGCCTGGAGGATCTGCAACCGGTTCTGGATATCGTCAGAAACACCGGGGCCATCGACTACGCACAAAGCGCCGCTCAGCAACAGGCCGACATGGCCATCAATGCGATCAAGGAATTAGCAGACTCGTCATTCAAGACCACCCTGATTGAACTGGCAGGCCTGGCCGTTGCGCGTAAAAAATAACGCCACGCAAATAGCTGTGCAAATAATCAGCAACAGGTCGTGCCTCTGCTACACTCTAACGGTATAATCCCAGGATTAAATTAAATCTCATTGTTTTTTGGACTGATATTAATTCATGACTAAGCCCTCATCTTTTGAACGCGAAGACCTTCTGAAATGTGGTTACGGCGAAATGTTCGGACCCGGCAATGCCAGGTTGCCAGTCGGCAATATGCTGATGATGGACCGAATCACCACCATTTCCGCTGACGGCGGCGAACACGGCAAGGGCGAGATCATTGCTGAGCTGGATATCCATCCGGACTTGTGGTTTTTTGACTGCCACTTTCCGACCGACCCTGTGATGCCCGGCTGCCTGGGTCTGGATGCCATGTGGCAGATCGTAGGATTCTTTCTGGGGTGGAAAGGCAACAAAGGGCGCGGCAGAGCACTCGGTGCTGGTGAAGTGAAATTTTTTGGTCAGGTATTACCAACAGCCAAGAAGGTTACCTATCACATCCAGCTGAAACGCGTCATTGAGCGCAAGCTGGTGATGGGTATTGCTGATGCCAGCATGTCGGTGGACGGGCGTGAGATCTACACAGCCAAAGATCTGCGGGTGGGTCTGTTTACCTCGACCGACAACTTCTGAAGCAGATCACTGTCAGATAAAATATAACAAACACGTAACGTTACGTTAAAAGCAGAGAGAGTCAGCACATGCGACGCGTTGTGATTACCGGAATGGGCATCATTTCCTGTCTCGGAAATGATAAAGAAACAGTTCTTGATTCACTCAAGCAAGGACGTTCTGGCATTAGTTTCCAGCCGGAATACAAAGAAATGGGCTTTCGTAGCCAGGTAGCAGGCCAGGTGAACATTGACCTTGAAAGCCTGATTGACCGCAAGCTACGCCGCTTCATGGGCAATGCAGCGGCCTATTCTTATCTGGCAATGAAGCAAGCCATTGAAGATTCCGGCCTGACAGAAGACCAGGTTTCCAATGTCCGTACCGGGCTGATTGCTGGCTCTGGTGGTGCCTCATCGGCTGATATCGTTGAAAGTGCCGATATTCTGCGTGACAAAGGCGTGCGCCGTGTAGGCCCTTACCGCGTCACCCGTACCATGGGTTTTCCGTATCCGCCTGCCTGGCAACACCGTTTAAAATCAAAGGCGTCAACTACTCCATTACCTCAGCCTGCGCCACCAGCGCACACTGTATCGGTAATGCGATGGAGTTGATCCAGTTAGGTAAGCAGGATGTGATTTTTGCCGGTGGCGGCGAAGAACTCCACTGGTCTTTGAGCGTGATGTTTGACGCCATGGGTGCACTCTCCAGTAAGTACAACGACACACCGGAAAAAGCCTCCCGTGCCTATGATGCCAACCGCGATGGTTTTGTTATCGCAGGTGGTGGTGGCATGCTGGTCATGGAAGAACTGGAACACGCCAAAGCCCGTGGTGCAAAAATTTACGCTGAAATCGTCGGCTACGGCGCCACTTCCGATGGTTACGACATGGTTGCACCATCTGGTGAAGGCGCGGTGCGCTGCATGCAGCAAGCCCTGTCGACTGTTGATGGCCCGGTAGATTACATCAACTCCCACGGCACCTCGACTCCAGCTGGCGACATGCAGGAACTGAAAGCCATGCAGACTTTCTTTGCTGACAAGATGCCGCCGGTCAGCTCTACCAAGTCACTGACCGGCCACTCTCTGGGCGCTACCGGTGTTCAGGAAGCCATCTACTGTCTGTTAATGCAGCAAAATAACTTTATCTGCGCATCCGCCAATATTGAAGAACTGGATCCGGAAGCTCACGGCCTGCCGATCGTTACCGAGCGCAAGGATAATGTCGACCTGCAACGCGTCATGTCCAACAGCTTTGGCTTCGGTGGTACCAACGCAACGCTGGTACTGCAGAAGTACAACGACTAAACCTCAATACCTATGCTGCTCAATGCGGACGTAGGTGAAAGCTTCGGCATCTGGACCCTGGGTCGGGATGCCGAAGTTATCCCCTGGCTGGACCAGGCCAATATCGCCTGTGGTTTTCACGCATCCGATCCCCTCACCATGCAAAAAACAGTTTGTCTGGCACTGGCGCATCAGGTCAGTATTGGTGCCCATCCAGCTTACCCCGATCTTATCGGTTTTGGTCGGCGTAGCCTCAAGGTCAGTGGCGAGGAGCTTCGCGCACTGATTCGTTATCAGGTCGGTGCCTTGCAAGCCATCACCCGGGCCGAAGGTGGCCAGGTGGATTATGTCAAACCCCATGGTGCCCTCTATAACGACATGATGTCGGATGCCGCCCTGCTGCAAGACGTCATGGAAGCGATTGCGGCGCTCAATCAGTACAGCGAAACACCCCTGAGCCTGATGCTGCTGAGCCGGGCGGATAATAGTGCAGTTGAAGCACTGGCCGAACGCCATCAACTCCCGCTGATTTTTGAAGCCTTTGCTGATCGGGCCTACACCCCGTCCGGGCTACTCATGCCTCGAAGTGAACCCGGTGCAGTACATCACGACTCCAAACTTATACTGGCACAAGCAATCAGCCTGGCAAGACAACAGAACGTCTCCACCCCATCCGGCCTCCTATCATTAAAGGCAGACAGTCTTTGCGTGCATGGTGACAACGAAGACTCTATTGCCACCGTAAGAGCCATCCACCAGGCACTGAGGCAGAACTGATATGGATTGGTCAGCTGAAACGGCGGGCGTGAATGCGCTACTGTTGCGTTTCGGCGACGTAATGAGCCCTGAACTCAGCGCCCGAATTCACCAGATCAGCCTGCGCCTGCAAGCCTGCCTGGGTGACAGGCTGCTGAACCTGACGCCCGCCTACACCACCCTGCTACTCGAATATGACTTGCTGCAAGACACCCAGACTGCATTTCTGGCCCGCCTGACCCCTTTACTGGACAATCTTTCACCTGAGTTCTCGCTACCACAAACCGACCTCATCAACATACCGGTGTATTACGATCCACACTCCACCGGGCCAGATCTGATCGCGCTCGCCGAGCAGAAACACTGCACAGTCGAGGACATTATTCGGCTCCACAGTGAGCAGGAATACCGGGTCTATGCGCTGGGGTTTGCTCCCGGGTTTGCCTATATGGGTGAGACCCACCCTGACCTGCGAGTTACTCGTCTTGAAACACCCAGAGCACGCGTACCCGCAGGCAGTGTAGCCATTGCCGACAACCAGACCGCCATCTACCCAATCGACTCACCCGGGGGCTGGCGACTCCTGGGTCAGACACCGATGAAACTCTTCAATGTACAGGCTGATCCACCCGCCCTGCTGCAACCCGGCCAACGCGTGCGCTTTCATGCTGTGGATAGAGACACCTTTATTCAGTTAGGCGGACACGAACCCCATGACTGATCTGTCACACTACCTGGAAATTACCGCAACCGGTGTACTCAGTCTGATTGAGGATGATGGGCGCCAGCAGTGTGCACATCTGGCTTAACCACGGGCGGTGTGATGGATCGCCACGCCTGGGCCTGGGGCAATCGTTTGGTAGGCAATCGCTGGGGAGCGGCGGCTGTGGAAATCACCATTGGCGGTCTGAAAGGCCGCTTTAACCAGGCGACACAGATCGCATTGACCGGAGCGGATATGAAAGCCCGCCTGAATGGCCAAGCCATTGCCCCCTGGCAAACCCAGTGCGTAGAGCCCGGCGATTTACTGGAAACCGGTTATGCTGGCAGCGGCATGCGCGCTTACTTATGTATCCGTGGTGGCTGGAAAACACCCAAAGGGCTGGGAGAAAGCCGCTCCTGTGTACTACGCGAGCAACTCGGTGGACTGGATGGGCAGGGTTCAGCGCTGAAAATCGGTGATCGCCTGGCTTACCAGCCCACCCGGACAGAGCATCGCTGTGCGCTGACAGCCTTACCCAGCCAGTATATTCCGGACTACAGCCCACCTGTAAAACTGGACTTTTACCCGAATCCTCACAGTCAGGTTAATACTGACATCATCCAGACATTACTGAAGAGCGAATGGACACTATCGAGCGACTCGAACCGCATGGCGGCCTTACTGGAAGGTCCTGAACTAAAAACGGCGGCCCGTGCTTTGATATCAGAAGGTGTCACCGCAGGCACAGTGCAACTGCCCCCTTCAGGCCAACCCATTATTCTGTTGAATGAGCGCCAGAGTATTGGTGGCTACCCCAAACCCGGGTTCGTCACCCTGCGCAGCCTGGATCATTTAGCCCAAACGCGACCAGGGCAGACGCTAGAGTTGCGCTCTATCAGCCTTGAGGAAGCACAGCAGCAGGAAGCGGCTTTTCTGCGTTTTTTCCGCTAGACCCGTCAGGTGGCACCGATCGCCTGCATCTGCGCCATCATCCACGCCATCACTTCCTGTTGTACCTCATCAACGCGGCGCCCCTGGGTTTCAATCGGCTCACCAATGATTAGTTGTACCGTACCTGGGTATTTGACGAAGGACTTACCCGGCCAGCAGATACCGGCATTATGCACAACGGGCACCACAGGCACACCCTGGCTTACTGCTAACATAGTGCCGCCTTTGTTAAAGCGCCCCTCTTTGCCGACAGGCACACGCGTACCTTGCGGGAAAATAACCACCGGGATACCCTCAGCCAGCCGCTCTTTACCCTGCCGCAGCAGTTGCTTAAGCGCCTCACGGCGCTGTGAGCGGTCAAGTGCGATGGGCTTCAACAGTGCCAGCGCCCAACCAAAAAAAGGGATTTTCAACAGTTCGCGTTTCAGTACTACCGACTGAGGTCTAAACACCAACTGAAAATACAGGGTTTCCCACTCACTCTGATGGTTAGACAAGGCCACGTAAGGGCGGTCCTTAGGCAGATTCTCCAGCCCGGTCACCTGGGTTTTAACACCACAGGTCACCCTCAGCCACCAGATGTAAAAGTAGTTAATCCCTGTCAGAAAGATAAACCTTGCCCGAAACGGCAATAGTGGACCGATCAACAAACAGGGGATGGCATAGATCATGGTCAGAGGATAAAAGCCCGCCGCAAACAAAAAGGCACGAAACTTAAGCAATTTTCACCCCCTTGACCGCTTGCTCAATCCGTTCACGATTGAAGACCGGATTGGCATACATGTTTTTTAAGTAGGGCTTAGCCAGTTCGTCCACCTGTGACAGCCGCTCATCCAGCAACTGCTTGGCCGCAGCCGATTCAGTACGCTCAGCTGCCGCCAGATGGGTTGGATGCAGATAATAACCGCTGAGTATCTGCCGATCGATTTCAGTTGCCAGCGCCTCTGGGGTTTCGAAGCTCCCTTTGATTGGCTCACCAAAATCAACATGCACATGGCCCTTGGCACCGGTAATGCCTTTGACGATGCTGTCGATATCTTCAAACTCGGATTTTTGATACTTACCCTCAGTAGCCACCGCCGCCAGCTCTTTGGCTTTTAAGGCATCACAGGGGTCAAACTCATAAGAGATAGACACAGGAACAATATTGAGTCGCTCAACCATTTCAGCAAAACTGCGCTGCTTGCGATGGGACATATAGAACATTTTCAGCAATGTCGGGTCGGTACGATCATTGCCATCCTTGGAGCGCCCTTCTCGCTGAGCGATCCACACTGAATGTCCGGTCGTCACACTGTGATCGATATAACCTGACAGCAGAGTCATCGCCGCCATCATCTCACGAGGAGCCTTGATCGAGCGCT
Organism: Nitrincola sp. A-D6; assembly: GCF_000764495.1. Lineage (GTDB taxonomy): Bacteria > Pseudomonadota > Gammaproteobacteria > Pseudomonadales > Balneatricaceae > Nitrincola. Next base: position 2,549 of record NZ_JRLB01000089.1, on the reverse strand, counting down.
TAACAATAAAACTCTTATTCAGGCGCATCAAATCCGCAATATAGGGTTTACACAGCAAATTGTCCCCTATGGCAATACGCACGGTATTCAGGCCATATTGATACAGCGCCCAGTTCACAAAAGCCGGGTCCATAGCTATATCACGATGATTGGATACAAACAGATAAGACTCTTGTGGATCGAGACGATCAATACCACTGCAACTGAGCTTACTGGTTGAGCGGTTGATCATCTTGGTCATATAGTTGGCGATCAGCTTCTGAAAGCTGGTGATATTCTCTATATCACCCACCTTGCCCGCCAGACCAATTCTGACTACCGGCCTTAATAAGCGCCTTACAAAACGAGGTAAACGCGGAAACTGGTAATGCGTAATCACATCAACCAGCTCATTATCCCGGATCATACGGTTCAGGACTTCTGCAACCTCAGTATCCCGATAGGGCGAATCGACTGAAACGGATCAGCGTTCTGACTCTGTTCGCTCATGGACAATACCAACAACCTGACTATGGAAAACACGCATTTTAGCCTGTTTACCTGCAAATTACATGGTGAGACAAGGATGATTAATCCGCCATTTCGAACACAAACTTAAACCCTGGCGCTAGACTTGCCTTGGATATACCCCCTGCACACCACCACGAGAAAAGACCCATTGCCAAAGCTGAATATCGCGAGCCCGAAATGCACCGGCACAAGAGAGCAGGTAATAGCGCCACATACGATAGAAACGCTCACCTAGCAGGCTACGAAGCAGGCAGACTAATACCTGAAGCATCCCAAACAGGACTATAGCCAAACAAATCAAGTTTTTATCCTGAAAACAAACCGCAAAATCCATTTATTACGCAGATGCACAATAAATCGCTATCAAACCAGGCTCCATAATGATATGATTTACATCAAAGAATTGATTTATTTCGTATCCTATTTAGTATCTAACAGGACAAAACGTGAGCCAGCCCAACTCTGAGATCACCCCACCCTAGCACTCAGTCATTCTGCTAAAGCACTGCTTACATACATTCTGTAAACATCTTACCAAGACGCACACTAATGACTCGCACATTTGCCAATGCCTTTGCGCATAATTTTCTTGGCCATGCTCCTGCCTGGTACAAACGCACCATTATACTCTTCTTAATTTTCAATCCAATTTGCCTTTGGCTACTTGGTCCTCAGCTCACTGGGTGGCTACTGATTGCTGAATTTATTTTTACATTGACGATGGCACTGAAATGCTACCCTCTGTTACCCGGTGGCTTACTGGCAACAGAAGCATTGCTACTACAGATGACTTCCCCGGATACCTTGTACATGGAGATCCAAACCAATCTCCCCGTCATTTTACTGTTAATGTTTATGGTAGCTGGCATTTATTTTATGAAAAGCCTGCTACTTGTCACATTTACCAACATCCTTTTGCATGTTCGCTCAAAATACCTGCTGGCATTAATGTTTAGCATGACCGCCGCACTACTTTCAGCCTTTCTGGATGCATTAACAGTTACAGCTGTGATCATCAGCGTTACCGTTGGGTTCTATTCTGTGTATCACAAGGTTGCTTCTGGCAAGCCACATCACCACAACACGCATGACCATGTCACTGATCAGGAAATAACAGAGCTTCACCGCGAGGATCTGGATGACTTTCGTGCATTTTTACGCAGCCTGCTGATGCACAGCGCCATAGGCACAGCGCTTGGGGGAGTCTGCACACTCGTAGGTGAACCTCAGAACCTGTTGATTGCCAAAATGGCCGGCTGGGACTTTGCCGAATTCTTTATAAAAATGGCGCCTATTTCCATCCCGGTGCTGATTGCAGGGTTCATTACTTGCGTACTGCTTGAAAAGCTTAAAATACTGGGTTACGGAGTAAAAATTCCACGCCCTGTGCTTCAGGTACTAAAAGAATTCTCTGATGCCGAAAAAGCCAAACGCACAACCACCCAGAAAGCCGCCATGATGATTCAGGCACTAGCTGCATGTATTCTGGTGGTTGGACTGGCTTTTCACATTGCTGAAGTAGGATTAATCGGCTTATTGATTATCATCCTGATCACTTCGTTTAACGGAGTTACTGATGAGCATCAAATTGGAAAAGCCTTTCAGGAGTCCTTACCCTTTACCTCTTTGCTGGTAGTATTTTTTGCAATTGTTGGCGTTATTCATGATCAGCACCTGTTCAGCCCAATCATAGCGGCGGTACTGGCGCTTCCCGAAGCCCATCAACCCGCCATGTTTTTCCTCGCCAATGGCATTTTATCGATGATCTCAGATAACGTCTTTGTCGCTACAGTCTATATCAGCGAAGTTAAACAGGCATTGGATGCTGGAACAATCAGCCATGAACATTTCGAACGCCTGGCCATTGCCATCAACACAGGTACAAACCTGCCCAGTGTCGCCACCCCTAATGGTCAAGCCGCATTTCTGTTTCTGCTAACCTCGGCTATTGCCCCACTGGTAAGACTTTCGTACGGACGCATGGTTATCATGGCACTGCCTTATACCTTGGTTCTTGGTGGAGTCGGGTTATTTTTGTA
>NZ_JRLB01000088.1 GCF_000764495.1 Nitrincola sp. A-D6 | reverse complement strand
TGTGCAAAAAAAAACCCTGGATAACCAGGTTTTTTTTGCATCGAACATTTTACCGTAACAGACCCAATACAGCCTGTGGTGCCTGGTTTGCTTGAGCCAAAATCGCAATACCTGACTGTTGCAATACCTGTGCTTTAGTTAGTGCTGCTGTTTCCATGGCAAAATCAGCATCCATGATCCTACTTTTTGCTGCAGCTTGGTTTTCAGAAGCATTTCGAAGGTTCATGATTGTTGCTTCAAATCGATTCTGAGCGGCACCTAGCTCTGCTCTCTCTGTTGTAACAAGATCTATAGCAGTGTCAATTAAATCGATTGCTGCTTGAGCATTAGTTTGGCTTTCAATATCACCCGCTTGAACAGCTGTAATCGTAGTTTCTTGATCACTTGTGGTTACAGTAATTCTGTTTGTTGCATCATTGTTAGCGCCAACCTGGAATTCCTGAGCTCCAGCATCTCCAGCAAGAATAGCTAATCCATTAAACTCTGTAGACTGAACTATCCTTAAAGCTTCATCACCCATTTGAGTAAATTCTGCCTGTAAGTTTGTTCTATCACTTGATGTATTGGTCGCGTTAGCAGACTGTACGGCCAGCTCTCGCATTCTTTGTAAAGTATCAGATACTTGTTGCAGAGCACCTTCTGATGTTTGAGCCAAAGAGATACCATCTGCAGCATTTCGAATTGCTACATTCATACCTCGTACTTGTGCATTCATACGTTCTGCGATGGCCAAGCCAGCTGAATCGTCTTTAGCACTATTTACACGCAAACCGGAAGACAGACGCTCCATTGCAGTGTTCATGCCCATAGAGTTGTTTGCCAGGTTACGCTGTGCGTTCAATGAGAACAGGTTTGTTGCGACTACATTAGACATGGTCTTATCTCCTCAGTTACGCTTTAATTTGCGTAGAATTTGTCTCTTGTGATTAAGTTATCGGCCACATTCGTAATCGCTTGAGCAGTTTTTTTAACTTTCGTCTGCTTTTTCTTCATTCCCACTTTGTTTACCTGGCTCTATGGCATCCCAGCCCAGTTTCAGATCAACAATAATACTGATTAACGCCTCTATTTTTGCTTCACTTTTACTAGCCTGGGCAGCCAAAAGCTCAGCTTGCATGTAACTGTAGAGCGCTTGGAGATTTGCTGCTATATCGCCGCCTCTCTCCAGGTCTAACCCCTCTTCAAGTCCCACTAGTATATTGGAGGTTTTTTTAATGCTCTCAGACAACAAACCAATCTGATTATTGGTTATAGCCCCTTTTGCATTAGCCAGGTTCGTTAATGCACCCTCATATAGCATCTGAATCAAACGGTGTGGCGTTGCATTAACCAAGGCGGTTTCTACACCAATTTTCTTGTATTGCCCTATACCTTTATTCATTTCATTAATCTCATTTCGATAATCTAAGCAGCATTATGAGCTGATGCACGTTTAATAACTCACTAATAAAAAAGGAGACCCTAAGGCCTCCCCTGCGACACCCAGCTCAAATCATATCAGTACTGTAGTGCACTTAGTTGTGCCGTCAAAAAAGCACCATTACTATTCATTTGTGCCACCATACTGTCCATGGCATTATACTGACGCGATAAACGGTTAAAGAGGTTTTCCTCACGCATATCCAGGCGTAACTCACGATCAGTCAAGTTTTCCAACCTGGAGTTCACCCCTTTGGTACGATTCTCTAATAGACCACCCGCTTGCGTGTAGGGCTTCACATAATCACTCAGTCGTGAAGCTATGCCAGATTCACTGCTGAACAGCGTCGAAACACTGGCGAAGTCCTGATTCAGACGCTCATTTAGTGCCTCTTTATTCAGACTCATTTTACCATCTTTATCTATACTGACACCCACTTGGGCCAAAATCATAGATTCAGGTTTTGCACCATCAACTTCTGTCGCTGTCAATGATCTAATCTGGGTGCTCAACATGCGCAGAGTAGAATCACCGCGAAGGCCACTGTTATCTTTACCAGCGATATCCCTAAGCACTCCCTGAAGCTTGTTATACGCATCAACAAAGCTTTGCACGTTTTTTTCAACGGCTGCATTGTCAGTTCCGATAGTCAGGTTGACTTCTTCACCAATTTCTTCAGATTTCAAATTCAGGGTAACACCCTGAATGACATCACTTATTTCATTAGTTGATCGGGTAGCTGTCAAACCATTAACCTTGATGACTGCATCTTCCGCTGCTCTGGACACTTCAAGGTTACCGGATGCCAAGGCTGACAAGCCTGGATCACTATCTGGTGAAACGGCAATGGTTAATTCATTAGCAATGCCTGTTTCTTTCGCTGTAAGAATCAAACGGGCCTGGGTCCCACCAACACCATCATCTACATTAACAATGCTGGCTGTTACACTATCATTGCCTTCGGCATTATTAATGGCTTTACGGATATCATCCAATGTTGCTGCGGATGGATCAATATCCACTGTGAAGCCATTTTCCAGGCCTGGATCATAGGCACCGCCAGTACTGATCGTCAGTGTTCCACTACCAACCTCGGCACTGCTGTCAGCAAATGCACCATTGGCTGTCATCAATCGCTGTGATTTGGCCAAATTCTCTACAGATATCTGGTATTCACCTGGCTGTGCACTTGATTGCGATGTGGCGGTAAAGCGGCTTTCATCACCCACAGCGGTTGAACGAACCTGGAATTTTTCAGGCGACTTAAGATTATCAAGAACTGACTGGAATTCATTCAGCGCACTTTTAACACGTCCAAAACTGGATAGTTGAGCATCCAGTGTCGTTTTACGTGTAGAGAGCTGAGCGCGCTGCGGATCAATTTCTGCTGACACTAGAGCGTTTACAATGGTTTTAGTGTCAATACCAGACCCTACACCTGTAAATGAAATACCTGACATTGTAAACCTCCTTTAGAGTTTGTGTAGCCAGTTCATGCCTGATCTGACAGCAACATACCAGATGCATTACCGGTTGATGTTTGATTTGCGATCTCACTCATACGCCGCATCAGCGCAAGCACCTCTTCAGATGGAATCTGCCTGATCACTTCATCATTTGTGCGATTGATGACTTTGACTACGGTTTGATTGACATCGCGATCGACTGAAATATTCAGGTCACTATTAATAACATTCAGGAACTCACCAATCTGATCAGCGGCTTCCTGAACGGCTTGCGCTTCTCGCTCGGGATCCATACGACGAGACTCACCTGACTGTCGAGCAGGCTCAACCGCACGAGCTTCAATTTGCCCAGCCTGACGCTGGTTCCGCAGCCCTATGTCTGCAGCCTGACTCTGGTTAGCTGAACGATCCAGGCTACCGGTGTTAATACTGGTATCGATTGACATGATAAACTCCCTCTAACACGGGGCCTCTATCCAGCTCCGGCATGAATTATTCATAGACTCTAATCACAGTTATCGGCTATGTTCACTATAACTTTAGCAAAAGTTGTCACACTTTGCCGGTATTATCTGAAAACCTGGCTGCTAAAAGCCAGTTTCCTCGTAAGCCTTAACTGCTTTATCTTTCTGTAGCTGTGATTTCATGCGCTCACTGAGTTCATCACGAATATCCGCACACAGAGTTTCAAGATGATGTTGCTGTTTAAGTATAGACTCAAGTTGCTCACGCTCTGATGCCCTCAATGACTTAACATCCTTTAAAGCTTGCAGTAAAGCTGTTTTCTCAGCTTCCAACGCCTGCAGATCATCAATACGCTGCTCGGCCAAAGCAGCAAACTGCTCAGACTGTATGCTTGCTAAACGCTGTAAATCTTCCTCTTTCATAGGCTACAACTCAGCTAACGAAGTTAAATAATGTCAGTTGCTGTATCTTGCCAAAGGTCGCATAGGTGGCTTGCAGCGCATTCTGTTCCAGCATCAATTTGCTGGTTGCTTCATAATAGTCAGTATCCTGGAAGCTGGATAAGGTATTCTTGGTAAACAACTTAATGTCGGCAAGCTGCTCCCGTTGATCTTCCAGCACTTTTAAGCGTGCACCAATTTGTGACCGGGTTGTAATCGTTTGCTCAAAAAACTGATCAACCCTGTCTACCTCGGCATTAAATGCATTCATATCAGTGTTAGGATCATCAAGAATGGCAGCCATTTCTTTTACGGCATTAAGTAAATTATCGTCCCCGGTTCCGAAAATACTACCACCCGGGTCCGTTGCTGCAACGCTGGTGTTTTCACCTACATCGAGGAAGCGCTGACCACTGTCGCCCCGATAAACATAATCATCACTCGCATTAAGCTGGTAAGGCTGTGTTTGACCCTTAAATCCAGAGAACAGGTATTCACCCTGTGCATCCTGGGTATTGACCGCCCCAGCAAGCTGGCCCATTAACTGCTTTAGCTCTTCGGCAATAATACGCTGATCAGCAGGGGACAAGCTGCCATTATTCGCCTGTATTGCCAGATCCTTTATACGCAGAGTCGATTCAGTAATCAAAGTCAGAGTTGTCTCTTCCTGTTTCAGGCGCCGCTCAGAGACATCAACATTACGTGAAAACACCTCATTTCTGGCGATAGCCCGCTCAAACTTATTGATCTGCGTAGCCGCCAGCGGATCATCAGATGGCTTCGACAGCTTTTTCCCTGTTGACATCTGCTGCTGGTACTTAAAAATCTGAGCATTGCTTTGCTGCACATTACTCAGGTTTTGCATGAAAAACTGTTGTGTTGAGAGTCTCATGATTTGTCTCCCTTATACGGCATTGATCAGCGCTTCAAATGTTCGCTGCGATGCACTGATTAACTGCGCGGCCGCTGATAGGCTTGTTGGAACTGGATCAATTTGACGGCCTCTTCATCCAGGTTAACACCACTGATCTCTTCACGCTGGTTGATGGTGTTCTGCAGCACAGCCTGAGAGGCTTTCGCGTCCATTTGTGCAATCTTTGTGGTGATACCCACGCGCTCGACCAAACGGCCATAAGTTTCCTGATACGTACCTTCCAGTGAAGTTTTTTGCTTGGTCAGATCCGCCAGCAAAATACCATTGCGGTTATCTGACACACCAATATTGGAAATATCACCGGTTACACTATCAACATCAAAATTGTAGTTAATAGTGAAGCTATCTCCATCCTGAGGTACACCACTAACATCTACACGAATTTCTCCAGGCAGGTTTGCATCATTATTGCGGATAATCAGCTGATTAGGGTTGGCAGGATCTGCTGTGACAGTCAAATCAGACGGCAAAACCGGGGTGCCACCAGCATCCAGTAAATTAACATCGTAACCCGTGGCTGTTTTGATCACCTCGATAGAATGATCACCATCGGGTAATAGATTTCCCAGCGCATCCAGCGGGCTGGTTTGTGCGGGTACCACTTCTGAAACCCGTACCAACGCACTACCTGTTCCCAGGTTATCCGGATCCTGAGCAATACTCACAGGAGAAGCCAGTGCCAATTGCCGACCATTACTGATATCGACACGTACATCATCGGCCGCGGTACGTGTTGGTTGCATCAGAAAACGTTCATTGATAGAGAAGGGGCTGTTTTTATCGGCATTGATGCGCATACCATCGATTTGCAAAGCCATGTCGCCAGCAGCCGGGTCAAACCAGAGCTGCATTTCACCATTCACATCACTTGCCGAAGCTGGCGTAGTATCAAACGCACTTTGTGTCCAGGTCTTGCCATCTGACAAGCGAGTGAGTCGAAAATCAGTCTCAGAAGTGAATACCAAATCATAGTCAGAGGCCTGTAACAGACTGGTATCAGTGATGCGCACACTCCCCTGGGTGAACTCGGACTGAAAGCGAGAGTTCATCAGAACGGAATCGTTAATATCACGGAACAGCTTCTGTCCCATGTTGCCATCCAGATCCATCCCAAGTGCATGCTGACTATTCATAGTGTCAGCAAAGACCAGTGCAACACGCCCTAACTCATCCAGGCTTTTATTGAGTATTTCCTTACGGTATTCCAGTACTCCACCCAGTTCTCCACCGCTAACAATATTGGTAATATTATTTTCACGGCCAGCAATCAACAAACTGACTTCCAACTGAGAGCCGTCCAGTTTCCCAGGTGTCGCAACCATCATATTGGCTGACTGGCCCACAACCAATGGCTGTCCGTTAGCGGTAAAGACTGTGCTTTCACCTGTCGCTTGATCAATCACCTGGATATCAATTAATTCAGATAGATCCTTTATGGCCTGGTCACGCTGATCCAGCAACTCAAAGGACTCCTTTCCACCCGCCTGTGCGATACGAATACGATCATTGAGTTCTGCTATATTTTTAGATTGGGTATTGATCTCTTCGGTCAGCTCACGAATGCGGGTATTAACGGTCTGGTTTTGTTCATCTATGCGCCCATAAAGGTCCCTGAACCGTCGTGTTGTGGCTTCACTCTCAGCCACCAGCAACTCACGGCTGGTAACAGACGTCGGATCATCGTTAGCGGCCTGAAGTGCGCCAAAGTAATCATCTAATTTGATTGCCAAACTGCTGCTTTCGCTGGCCAGGGTATTATCAAGTTGGTTTGCCAGTCCTTCGAATGCTTGGCAGTCTCAGAAACGTGAACTGTCCGCCCATACTCTGGTATTGATAAACTGATTGACGATGCGCTGTGAGTATTCCTGCTTGACCCCCCCCCCTTCCAGACTCTGAAACTGGGGTATCTGACGTGTATAGCCAGGGGTGTTAACATTGGATATGTTATTACCCGTAACATTCAAACCGGCTTGACTGGCACGAACGCCTTGAACTCCAAGCGATAATAGCGATGACATATATGACTCCCTGCTGTAAGTAGTTACAGCACGTTACTGCATTCTATATCGGCTGAAGCTCAGCCTTCTTGAGTATCCCGACCCGCTTGCGCGAGAATATTTCCACTGAAAATCTGCTCAATTTTCTGCGCATAGGCCGGATCGGTTGCATAGCCGGCAGCTTGTAACTCACGCAGGTAAGCTGAAGGATCCGCGGTATTTTCCAATGCCTGCTGATAGCGCGGATTAGTACGCAGAAAACTTACATAATCACGGAAGCTGTCGGCATAAGAATCATAGGAACGGAAGGCGGCCATTTCTTTGGCTGCAACACCATCGCGGTACTCCAGCGTCGAAACAGAAACACGCTCACCTCCCCAACGGCTATCAGCTTTGATATTAAACAGGTTGTTACTCCCATCGATAACAAAGCGCCCCCAGCCAGTTTCCAGTGCAGCCTGTGCTAACAGCACCTTTGGATCCACACCCAGCTCGGCAGCCATCTCTTCAGCCAGTGGTAGCAGGGCATCTACAAACTCACGTGGCGACTCAAAGCGTGTAGGTAGATTTTCAGGCTGCACCGCACTAACGCGGTTGGCTTCATCAGCATCCTTCACGGCCGCTGATCGCTGCGATGGTGTTTGCTGGGTATGTGCCTGGCCTAATACGGCGGAAGCCGCTATACCGGCAGTGGAATTCATTGCCCGATTCAACAGCATCTCAGCTTCACTGAGAGGCTGATTCTGCTCATCTTTATCGCGGTCTGCGGGTATATTCGCATGCTGACTAAGCTGACGCACCATGACATCAGCCAGCCCCAGGGTACTTTTTTGTGCCAGATCCAGCGTCATCTGCTGATCATACATATCCTGGAAGAAGCGAGTGTTATTACTGTTGAACGGGTTATCTTCGCCAAAGGCGGCATTAGCATCACGCATGCTTTTCAGCATCATGTTCATGAAGATCTGCTCAAACTGCTGCGCGACTTCTTTAAGGGCACCCTGCTCGTCTGTTTTGGCTTGTCTGCGCAGATCATTGAGCTGATTCAGTTCGGTATAGAACTGCGGATTCTGAGACGCTACGGCAGAGTTGTTATTAACCATGTCAGATCACCACTAATTCAGCTCTGAGCGCACCGGCCTGTTTCAGAGCTTCCAGGATTGCCATTAAGTCACCGGGGGCGGCACCGACATTATTCACTGCTTCGACAATATCCTGCAAGGAGGCACCAGGGGCAAACTCAAACATACGCCCGGAACCTTCATCGATTTCGATACCGGTACGCGGTGTCACCACTGTGCGGCCACCTGCCAACGCATCCGGCTGGTCCACATCAAACTCTTCTGTAATCGATACTGTCAGGCCACCGTGGGTAATCGCTACGGGTGATACACGTACATGCTGACCGATAACAATGGTGCCGGTGCGCGAGTTAATAATCACTTTGGCGGTTTCTTCGGCTGTCTCGATTTGCAGATTTTCCAATACAGACAAAAAGGTTACCCGTTGTGAAGGATCACGCGGCGCACGCACTCGTATGGAGGTTGAATCCATGGCAGCGGCCACTTGAGGACCAAGCAATCCATTGATTTGATCAGAAATGGTTCGCGCGGTAGTGAAGTCCGGTGTTTTCAGGTTCAGTGTCAGACTATCACCCTGATTGAAGCCACTGACTACTTCACGCTCCACGGTAGCGCCATTGGGTATACGCCCGACACTGGGTACATTCACCGAGATACGTGAGCCATCACGACCATCGGCACCAAAGCCTGCTACGATGAGGCTACCCTGTGCCATGGCATAGACCTGGCCATCAGCACCTTTCATCGGTGCCATCAATAATGAACCACCACGCAGGCTTCCCGCATCACCTATTGTAGAGACGGTAATATCAATGGTCTGACCTGGCTTAGCAAAAGGCGGTAAATCAGCATGAATCGCCACGGCCGCAATGTTTTTTGACTGCGGATTGACGTTTGCCGGCATGGCGACACCCATATTATTCAACAGATTACGAAACGTCTGTGAGGTAAAATTGGCGCGACTATCGCCGGTTCCATCCAGACCGACCACCAGACCATAGCCCACCAGTTGGTTATTCCGCACCCCGGACACATTGACCAGGTCTTTCAGGCGGGATGTATTCATATTCGCCAACGCTGACTCAACGCTGAATAGCAGGATAATCGTAAATAGTATAATTTTCTTCATGTTATTATCCTCTTAGAAGGGCATCAGGGCACTGATAAAGAAACGGCCCAGCCAACCCATCACATTGGCATCGGCCGTAGCACCTGTGCCACTGTAAGTAATACGCGCATCCGCCAGACGGGTTGAATCCAGCGAATTATCGGCATTGATATCCTGAGGTCTTACCAGACCACTCACGCGAATATATTCATCACCCTGATTCAGGGTCAGCCATTTTTCTCCACGCACCAACATCACACCGTTAGGATAAATCTCCTGTACGGTGACGGTTATATTGCCGCTCAACTGATTACGCATATTGGAAGATGAATCACCTTCAAAGCCGTTTTTACTACTAAACCCAGCCGAAAGTTCTCGCCCACCAAGCGTTAAGGGTTGCCCCATAATATTTGGCACCGGCAAATTCAGATCACTGCTCTTATCAATACTGGTTTTGGATTGCTTCGACGACTGGGTACTTTCAGATAGGTTGATAGTAATAATATCACCTACCCGATGCGCTCGACCATCGCTATAAATATCACGGCTGGATGAGGCATGATAAATCGCGCCATTAATGGGTTTGGGCGTTTCAAAGCTGGGCATCTGCACCGGTGCATAGTAGGGATTATCCGGCTTGGGCGCTTTATTTACACAACCAGCCAAAAGCAGTACGCCTGCGGTTATTATCGAGAGTTTCAGTAAACGCTTCATCACCCTAACCTCTTATGCCCGACTCATTAAAGCTGCTGTGTAGCAAAGGACAGCATCTGATCGGCTGTAGATATGACTTTGGAATTGATTTCATAAGCGCGCTGCGTAGTAATCATATTCACCAATTCTTCCACCGCATTGACGTTAGAACCCTCCAGCATCCCCTGCTTAAGAATACCCACGCCTTCTTCACCAGGATTCAGCACATTTGCTGGTCCACTGGCGGCGGTTTCGATAAACAGATTCTGACCTACGGCCTGCAGACCTTCCGGATTCACAAAGTCTGCCAGCTCAATCTGACCCAACACCTGTGGATTAGGATCACCAGCAATCACCGCGGTCACTGTGCCATCCACACCGACACTAAAGTTCACCACTTCACCCGGCAAGGCTATCTCGGGCTCTAACTGATAGCCTTCAGCTGTTACGATTTGTCCGTCACCGTTTAGATGAAATTGACCGTTACGGGTATAGGCGGTATCACCATTGGGTTGCAATACCTGAAAAAAGCCACGCCCGTTAATTGCCACATCAAAGGTACGATCGGTAATCTGCAGATCACCGGTATCAAACATTTTCTGCGTACTGACGGTACGTACACCGTGGCCCAGCTGCAGCCCTGAAGGTAGCTGCGCATCATCGGCATTCTGTGCGCCAGGTTGACGGCGGATTTGATAGAGCAGATCTTCAAACACCGCACGGTCTTTTTTGAACCCGACGGTACTGACGTTAGCCAGGTTATTCGAGATTACCCGTAAATTGGTATCCTGTGCGCTGAGGCCGGTTTTTGCGACATGTAATGCACCATGCATGATCTTATTCTCCTGTTATCAGCTCAGCTGCAACACGCGGGCTGCAGCACTGGAATTCTCTTCGGCGTTCTTCATCATCTTCACCTGAATTTCATACTGGCGTGACAGGGTGATGATGGCTGTTAGCTCTTCAACCGCATTGACGTTACTGGTTTCCAAATAGCCTGATCGTATTTGCGTATTCTGAGCCGGGGGTAATGGCTGCTGGTCATTAGTGCGCATTAAGCCTTCTGTACCTTTAAACGAGGTAGCAGGATCCAGCTCAACAACCTTGATCACATCCACCAGTGCCAACGCTACCGCATCATCACCAATCGGCCGGATACTGATAGCACCATCATTAGCAATCTCAATTTTTTCTGCTGGTGGTATAACAATGGGCGCACCACCTACACCTATAACCGGCAAGCCGCTGCCAGTAACCAACTCGTTTGCGGCATTGATTTGCAGCTCGCCCGCACGGGTATAACCTTCAGTACCATCCGGTGCTTGCACAGCAAGCCATGCACCGCCTATCACGGCAATATCCAGATCCCGCCCGGTTTGCTGCAACGTGCCTGAAGCACGATTAGTACCGGGGGATTCAGCCATGGAATAGACTCGTGAGGCATAGCCATCTCCCATCACCCGCATAGAACGTGCCTGCTCGAAGTCCTGCTTAAAGCCGGTGGTGGTGACATTGGCCAGATTATTAGCCCGGATCTGCTGCGCATTCATATTTTCGCGCGCGCCGGTCATGGCCACATACAATACTTTATCCATTACCTCTCCTCTGTGCGGCGGTTGATACTTGCCGCTTTTATCGGGACTACAGGGTATAAAGCAAGTTATGTGCCAGGTGTGATTTTCAAGGAGGTGTTTACAAGGGGGATGTTATTGTAGGAGCCCAGTCTCTGGGCGATGATCATGATTATTAGATTATTCGCCCGGAGACCGGCTCCCACAAATAGAAAATACATACCCTGTAGGAGCTCGCTCCGCGAGCGAAATTATATTCGCCCGCCGACCAGGCTCCTGCAAGGCTATGGAGTCGGATGTAGGAGCTCGGTCTCCGAGCGATTAAAGTATCGCTCACAGAGTGAGCTCCTACTCTAAGATTAAATATTCAGAATAGTCTGAGTAATGTTATTAGCCGTTTCCAGGGTTTTAGAGCTTGCCTGGAAGTTACGTTGCGCCTGAATCAGGTTCACCAGCTCGGTCGACAGATCCACGTTAGACTGCTCCAGTGCGGCCGAACGCAGCGTTCCGTTCAAACCGGTTCCTGGTGGGTTCAGAATAGCATTCCCTGAAGCCAGGGTTGCAATCCACTCAGTATCACCCGACGGCTGCAAACCATCCTGGTTTTCAAAAGTGGCAAAGGCCACTACGCCCAACTCCTGGTTTTGACCATTACTGAATGAAGCAATCATTTCACCAGTAGGTGCAAAAGTCACACCGATCAGATCCCCCTTGGTATAACCATCCTGCTGCTGATTTTTTACAATTGATGCGGATGCAAATTGTGTAGAATTAGCCAAATCCAGATCAATCGTTGTCAATTCATTTGCAGGATCGGCTCCACTAATAATAAGGGATGGAGCAGCACTCCCTGGTGGAAATGTCTGGCCGTTTATAGAGTTCAACAAACCATTAGTGGGGTTAAAACCTAAAAGAATAGGGCCTGGTTCTGTTTCTCCACCTCCACCCAAGACTTCTTGACCACCCCCAGGATTACCCCAGTCAACCTGCTTACCCATATCAAGCAATTCTTCACCATTAAGGTAACCATACATCCGGTAGTTACCACGGTAATCATTATCGCCTTGAATAACGTCATCGGGTTGAATAGTGCCGCTGGTATCATCACCAAAATCAATCGTACCCGCATTCACTACCACTTCTGGTACATAACGGTTGTCTGGAATATTACCAGCATCAGCCTTAAAGCGTATTTGCACGCCAAAGTTACCGCCATCAGTTACCTTTTGAATAGATTCTATGTCTGGATTATTATTCAATATCTGCGCTTGACGAGCTACTATTGAATCCGCAACCTGCTCTGAGCTTTGAGCAGGATCAACAGTCACAGACACTCCGCCTATATTTATCTGGCCGTCACCACCAGCAACATTCAGCATATAGGTACGAGCTTCATTGGCATCCCGATAGGGGTTTGCAAGGTTGGTTTGTGTGCGCAACAACGGAGCTGTGCC
Organism: Nitrincola sp. A-D6; assembly: GCF_000764495.1. GTDB lineage: Bacteria > Pseudomonadota > Gammaproteobacteria > Pseudomonadales > Balneatricaceae > Nitrincola. The sequence goes on along the minus strand of NZ_JRLB01000088.1, from coordinate 38,092 downwards.
ATCAGTAACCACCACTTCACCCAGATCAGTTGCCCATGCCTTAAGCTCAAAGTTCAGCGTATCATTTCCAGCATCGATTTCGATAGAACTAAGATCAATCCTTGGATCTTTACCGGCTAGCTCTATAGCCCATGCAGGTAAAGCATTCGGATCAACTGGCAAGTCAGCAGGATCTATCGCTACAGATGAGACAACAGGATCACCAGCAAAACCAGCTAAGTCAAACTGATAGACATTTCTAACTGGCCGCTGCTCGGCAAAGTTAAATTTTAAGGTTTGTTCATTACCCAGGCTATCAAAGCTCCGGACCGTCGTAGTATAGGTAAAGGAGCCTGGCTCATCCTTATTATAAACCGGTAGCAGACTAGATGAGTCAGCACGTGCATCTATATTAAACGACAGATCAATCGCTTCTGTTGCTTTCGGTGGACTTTCTTTTTGTGAGACCTCTAAGTTACCAATTGGCAAACGGTTGCCATTGGCATCTAATCCATAACCTTGTAAAAACTTACCCGATTTTGAAATAATCTGGCCTTCTTTATTCAACTCAAACGCACCGGCACGGCTATAGGTAGTGCTGCCCTGACCATCGCTCAGTTGAAAGAAACCCGAGCCATTTATGGCCAAATCCAGATTATTGTTAGTAAATTCGATAGTGCCAGCACTGAAATCCTGTGAAATACCGGATACGGTAACACCCGACCCAGGTGTATTACTGGAGCCAGCTCCCACGACTGAAGTCGCATAAATATCGGCAAACTCGGTCCGTGAGGATTTGAAGCCAGTAGTACCCACGTTGGCTATATTATTACCAGTCACATCCAGCATAGTGGAAGCTGATTTCAGACCGGTAATTGCTGTATTGAATGACATGACGTTATCCTCACTTACCCTAGCTGTTTAACATCGCTGAAGTCGATGCTGCCAATTGCTGTATTCACTTTCATACCGATACCATTTTGCCCCAGCGACACACTGTTCACTGTAAAGGGTAACCAGGTATCAACCTGTTTGTACTTTTCGCCATCGTAGGCTTCAGCTATCATCTGATAATTTCCTGGAGGGACCTCCTCAGATGCATTCCAGACAAAACTGCGCTCACCGGCCCGGGTCTGCCCCATATTAACTTGATCCACCAAGGCACCGCCCTGATCATAGATAGATACGCGCAAATCGGTGGTATTACTTTCCAGATTAACCGTACCCGGCAAAGCACCACCCTGCTGCGTCATTTGTGCTATATCCGTATTAATGAACACCCGCTGACCAACCATTGATGAGGCCTGCAACGCACTTTGACTGCTCAGCAAGCTATTGCTCATGGTTGTAAAGGTACTGGACATTTCCGCCATACTTTCAACCATGGTCATACTGGAGATCTGTTGCATAAATTCGCCGGAATCAGCCGGACTTGTAGGGTCCTGATTTTGCAATTGCGCAATCATCAGCTTCATAAACATCTGACTATCATCGTTGCCTTCAGCTTTGCTGGTTGAGCTCTGCCGGTTGGCTTGATTGATCTGATCAAAGATGTTGTTGTTCGGGTTGTTGTTAATCGTGCTCATGACGATTCCCTCTTAAATTCTGCTTATTGCTGACCCAGTCTCAGGGTTTGCTGTAGCATCTGCTTGGCCGTATTCATTACATCGGCATTAATCTGGAAAGAACGCGATGCCGAGATCATATCTGCCATCTCTTCCACCACATTCACATTCGGGTAATACACATAACCTTGTTCATCTGACAGTGGATGGTCAGGCTCATAGGTCATGCGTGGCTGAGCCTGGCTCTCTACAATACCCAACACCTGCACGCCCTGCCCTGGAACCAGCCCGGAATCAGATGCGTGCAACTGACTCGCTTCAGCTGCTTTAAGTGAGAATACCGGATGCCTGGCTCGGTAGGTTTCACCTTCACTGGAGCTGACACTCTGCGCATTGGCCATATTACTGGCAGTGGTATTCAGACGAATAGTCTGGGCACTCATAGCCGAGCCGGAAATACTGAATACATTAGACAGTGACATACTTATTCACCCTTAACCGCTTTACGTAGACCGGAAAACTTGCTGTTCAAAAATTCGAAACTAGCCTGATAACGCAGGGCATTATCGGTATAACGTGCCATCTCTTCCTGCACTTCAACCGTATTGCCATCGACAGCGGGTTGCAGTGGGTTGCGGAACATCAGATCAGCCGCAAAATCAGGATCAGCCAACTGCTGTTTATGTCCATTCTGAGTGACCGCCATTTTCAATGGCGATTGCTGCCCATCCATCGCGCCACTTAACACCGCACGAAAATCTATATCTCTGGCTTTAAAGTTAGGGGTATCGGCATTGGCAATATTATTTGCGATCACCTCAGCACGCCGCGCACGCAGCGTTAAGGCATCGGCATGTATTCCCAGCGCTGAATCAAAACTTATTGCCATGTTTGCCACCTAACTTAAAGAAACCACTTTGTCCTTACATAAAGCAAAACATGTGCCATAAATACAAAAGCCCGCTATAGCGGGCTTTGAAAAGATCAGAATGTGGCTAACAAATGAAAAGCGGCAAGGGGCTGCCACCCAAGCGGCAAATCAGATCGCCTGATAGATAATACCGGGGCGGCAATGAATCATTTTATAGAGATCCGGCAAGCCCGATAAGGATTCGGAGGCACCCAAAATAAGGTAACCGCCAGGCTTGAGTTGCTTGTGGATTTTACGCAAAATTTCGTTCTTTACATCGGATGAGAAATAGATCAGTACGTTGCGACAAAATACAATGTCAAACTGCCCCAGAACTGAGTACTGCCCCAGCAGATTAAGACTCTGAAACCTTACACGATTACGTATTTCGTTCTTGATCTGCCAGCTACCTTCGGATGACTTGGTAAAAAAGCGCGTCAAACGCTCCTGTGATAACCCACGCCCCAATGCCAACATCTCATATTCACCTTTGCGTGCCTGATCCAGTACCGTAGAGGCTATATCGGTGGCGACAATTTCCTGGCCACCAGAGAAAGCATTGGCTTTGGTCTGACGAAACTCATCAATCACCATGCTGATGGAGTAAGGCTCCTGGCCGGTTGAGCAGGCCGCCGACCAGATGCGCAACTTTTTAAAGCCACTTCCTTCACTTAACTCGGGCAAGAGTTTGTTTTTTAATATTTCATAGGGATGAATATCACGAAACCACAGAGTTTCATTGGTAGTCATCGCATCAATGACCTGCTCTTTAATGGTTGAGTTACCCGGTTGATTGAGGCGACGAATCAGTTCAGAAAGGCTGCTATAGCCTTCTTTTTGCATGATTCGGCTGAGGCGACTTTGCACCAGATATTGCTTGTGTTCTGCCAGCAAAATGCCACAGCTTTTTTCCAGAAACTGACTGAACCCCCTGAACTCTTCAGTGGTAATGCTAAATCCGCTTTTCACTCAATTCTACCTATCAGGTGTCAGTATTTATTGACAGCGTTGATACGCTTAACGACCACTGAAGCCAGGTCATCCGGGTTAAATTTGGCCAGGAAACCATCTGCTCCAACCTTTTTCACCATAGAGACATTGAAGCCACCACTAAGCGACGTATGTAGAATCACATGCAGTTTATCCATACGCGTATCACTGCGTATCATGGACGTCAGGGTATAACCATCCATTTCCGGCATTTCAATATCAGAGATCAGCATCAAAAAGTAGTCAGGGACATCCACATCGCGATCAGCCAGGTCTTTCAATACCTGCCAGGCCTGCCGACCATTATTGGCCACTGTTACTTTAAGTCCCAACTCTTCGAGACTACGAATCATCTGATTGCGGGCAACCTGTGAGTCATCACAGATCATGATGCGATATTCTTCCGCTTTAGTTTTAACTTCCTGCGTAGCAATATCACCACTAATATTCGTTGATGCCGGATAGATATCAGCCAAAATCTGCTCGACGTCGATAATTTCGATAAGCTTGCCTTCGAACTCAAACACAGCGGTCAGATAGTTATCTGAGCCAATTTCGGCGGGTGGCGCCATAATCTGATCCCAGTTGGTATTCAGGATTCGATCCACCTTTCTGACCAGAAATGCCAGGGTGCGCTTGTTATACTCAGCAACGATGAGAAAGCAGCTGCGCTCTTCCTCTGCCGGAACCGGTGGCCGACCAATCGCTTCCGACAAATCCAGCACGGGTATTGTTTCACCACGAATATGCGCCATGCCTTTGATAACAGACGTTTTTCGAGGTACTTCGGTGAGCTCTGGGCACTGCAAAACCTCACGCACTTTGAACACGTTAATACCATAACGCTGCGAGGTTTCAAGACCGAACAACAGAAGCTCAAGACGGTTCTGACCGACCATCTGTGTCCGAAGGTTTACACTATCCAATATACCTGACATGATTCAATAAACCTCAAGCCGACTTAAACAGAGTTGCATCTTTCCCGATGGAACAGGATACGCGTGAATACTGTTAATTTAACACTAGTTGCATTGTTTTTGGCTATTTTTTTGGCGGCAACGACCGTTAACGCCAGAATGCTGCCTGAAGATATCGAACAACAGGTTCATGACACCCTCATCAATGAGTTTAACACACGATTACCAGAAAGCCGGATTGAAGCCACAATTAATCCTGTAAATCCCACACTGGAATTGTCTCGTTGCCAAGCACCTCTTGAGATTAGCTTGCCATTTAGCAGTGGGCAACGTGTCACAGCAAAAGTAACCTGCCACACACCCGTTTTCTGGAGCCTGTTTGTGACTGCACAGGTCAGCCAGCTTATCGATGTGATAGTGACAAGCCGCCCCCTGGCCCGCAACAGTCGCATAGCACCTTCTGACATACGTATAGTCGAGCAGGATGTGATACGTATGAATGGCGATTATTTCACTCGCGAACAGGACGTAGTCGGTAAGCAGGTCAGACGCCCCATGGGTCGCAACGAGGTCATCACGTCACGCATGATTGAACAAGCTGTAGCCGTATCCCGAGGCGACAAGGTGGTACTGGAATCCCGGCGCGGCTCTCTGGTTATAAGAACCTCAGGTATCGCCATGGAAGACGGCATGATAAATCAGCAGATTCGCGTCACAAATGAGCGCACAGGCATTGAGGTACACGGCGTCATCACAGCACCTGGCGTCGTCCAGGTACATTAACCGCCTGCTTTTGCTATACTAAATGAGCTTATGCTGTGCAGCTGCAAAAAAAACTTAAAAAACACTAAAGATATTCTACGGCAGACCGATAACTACAGCATAACCAGATTACGAGGTGATTCAGGATGGCTATTGAACTGAACGGCCTGTCCTCAAACCAGACGACAGCCGCCCGCGGCAAACAGACAGAGCAAGCGTCTGCCAAGCCCGAAGACAAAGGCAATGCCGGCAACACAACGCCCGCTGCCAAAGGGGATACTGTTCGTCTTAGCGATGCAGCCCAGGCTTTGCAATCTGCCAAACTGCAGGCTGATGACAGTTCAGATTTTGATGCCGGAAAAGTTGCTGAAATCAAAGCAGCCATCGCAGACGGCAGTTACAACATCAGCAATGAGCGTATTGCCGATAAACTATTACAGTTCGAAAAACTCTTTAGTTGATCAAACCTATGTCATTAGATCTTCATGCACAATTCGCAACCCTGACTCGTCAGGGTTGTTTGCTTTTTAGTTCTCTACAGGAGGTGCTAGTGCAGGAGCACAGTGTGCTTGAGCAACGCGATCTTGAAGGACTAAAGCAAACCACACGCAATAAGCATGATTTACTACTCAAGATTGAGACCAACATTCGCGAGCGCAACCAGACCCTGACCTTAGCTGGGTATTCGCCTTCCGAAACCGGCTTTGAAAGCTTTTCCGATGAACTACCAGCATCACTACGCGATGCTGTTTTATCTGACTGGCAACAACTCAAACAGCAGCTCAGCGACGTACGTGAAGCCAGCAAACGTAATGAACAGATTTTAACCCGCAGCAAGCAAAATGTTGACCAGTTACTAGCCCTGCTACAGGGACAGCAAAGCTCCAATGTGCTTTATGATCCCGCTGGTGGCAAAGGCAATTACGCTGCACAACGCAGTATTGGCAAAGCCTGAGCCGCTACATACTGGTCAGGCAAGCCAATACTCAGTACAATACCCGCGCCTTCTCCCTGTAGTTCAACCGGATAGAACGGACCCCTCCTAAGGGTCAGATCGGGGTTCGAGTCCCTGCGGGGAGGCCAATAAATGCTCATAGCGCTGATCTGTCAGTGTTTTCAAAAACGCCACCAGAGCATCCACGCGCTGATCATCCAGTGCCGGTCCGGTTTCCAACTCCTCCAGAGACAGATTTTCCGCTATTTCAGGCTCTTTCCAAGGCTCACCGGTTTCCGGATTCATCTGCATGGATGCTTTACGGCTGTTGTATTTGTTGTAAAACAATATCACCGTGCGCAGATCGTTAAAGACACCATTGTGCATATAGGGCGCTGTTACCGCCACATTGCGTAGCGTTGGTGTTTTGAATTTACCCCGTTGCAGCGAATCAGTCACCTCCGGATGCGCAAACAGACCTTCATCCAGCTGAGTGACTGAATTTAAGGCACGTAATGCCGTGTTCTCGGGAACACCAATATTATGAAACTCATAATTACTGAAGGTTTCCTGCTCACTACCTGGCAAGGCCTGCAACTGATGACACAGATTGCAATTGGTAAACTGCTGGGAGAAGAACAAGGTCATCCCCAGGTCCTCTTCTGGCGTCAGACTATATTCACCGCGTAGATAGCGGTCATATTTTGAATCAAAAGGTGCGAACAACGCTGTCTGCTCAAAGCTGGCAATCGCATCAGCAGCAGCCGTGTAAGCCACATCAGCATTATTAAAAATATCATTTCCGTAAACTTCAGCAAAAAGCTGTTGATAACCAGGATTTTGCTCTAAGCGTGACACCAGGGTCTGCTTGTCTGGCAGAGCCATTTCAATAGGGTTCAGTGGCGGCCCTTCGGCCTGATCAGTTAATGTAGACGCGCGACCATCCCAGAATTGCCCTCCCACAAAGACACCCTCCGGGGTACGATGAAAAGGCGGTATAAAAGCCGCGTAGCCAATCGCGGGCGCATTCCTGTCGCCCAGGGACTTGCCATCATCACCCAGGGAAACGGCCGCAGCGACACCCTCCCCACGGTGATCTGAAAACCCCTTGTCCGGGGCATGGCAGGTTGCACAGGACTGACTGCGATTCAACGACAAGCCAGGATCAAAAAACAGCGACTGTCCCAACTGTTCTTTTTTGGATAAGCCCCCTGCCACCACCGATTCATTTGCTATTGCCGACAGCATAAACAGATGACTGGCTGTCAGTAATAACGCTATTCCAGAAAGACTCACAACTCGCGTTTTTTTCATCTGTCCCCCACCGATTCCAGCAGTACCCTGAAAGTACCCATTTGCAAATCACTATATACCCGCATTAAGTAACAAAACATGACATAGGTCATATATCCACAAAACTTAACAACATAGTTAATTGTAACAGTAATGATTATCATATAGGATATTTTGAACATCCAACCAGGGAGATAGTTATGAAACGTACACTCACCATGCTCTATGTCGGACTCGCTATAGCTGGAGCCAGCCACCCGGTGATGGCAGCTGACCCTGCTGCTGTTCTGAAAACCTATGCTGACATAGCAGAAGCGGGTTACAGCGATTCTGTCACCACAGCACAAACACTCAAAAGTAAAATAGACAGCCTGCTCGCCAACCCCAGCGAAGAGACTCTGCAGGAAGCTCGTGAAGCCTGGATCGCCTCCCGTGTACCCTATCAACAGACTGAAGTGTTTCGTTTCGGCAACGCCATCGTGGATGACTGGGAAGGTCGTGTAAACGCCTGGCCTCTTGATGAAGGCCTGATCGATTATGTCGACGGCGGCAGCTATGGCGATATGTCTGATGAGAATGCGCTCTACACCGCTAACGTGATTGCCAATACCTCCATTCAACTGGGCAATGACACCATTGATGCGACAGAGATTACGGCTGAACTACTTTCAGAGACGCTGCATGAAATCGACGCAATTGAAGCGAATGTAGCAACAGGTTACCACGCGATCGAGTTTTTACTCTGGGGTCAGGATCTGTATGGCACTGAGCCAGGTGCGGGTGAACGACCAGCTACTGACTTCAGCCTGGACAACTGCACCGGTGGCAACTGTGATCGCCGTCGTCAGTACTTGTCAGTGGCAACTGATCTGCTGATTACCGATCTGGAAGAGATGGCTGACAACTGGAAAGAAGGTGGCGAAGCCCGCGTTGAACTGGTTGAGAAAGGCGAAAAAGGTGCTCTGGCAACGATTCTGACCGGGATGGGTAGCTTGTCCTACGGTGAACTGGCTGGCGAACGTACAAAACTTGGCCTGATGCTGCATGACCCGGAAGAAGAGCATGATTGTTTTTCAGACAACACCCACAACTCTCACTTCTACGATGTCATGGGAATCAACAACGTTTTCCAGGGGCAATATACCCGTGTCGATGGCTCAGTTGTTCAAGGTGCTTCCCTGGCTGACATGCTGAAAGCCAGCGCGCCTGAAGTGGAGTTGCAGCTTTCATCTGAACTCACCGAAACGCAAGCCGCCGCCCAGGCGATTGTTGATGCAGCCGCCCAAGGCAACACGTTCGATGTATTGATTGGTGCCGGTAATACTGAAGGCAATGCATTGGTACAGCAACTGGTAGACAAGCTGACAACCCAGACCCGTTCTATTGAGAAAGCGATCAGCGCGCTTGAGCTGGAAGCTATCGAACTGGAAGGTTCTGACAGCCTGGACAACCCTGACCTGGTTATTAACGGCTGATTATCACGCATGTCTCAACAAAGATTGAATACATTGGGATTCAGTCTGCTACTGGCTGCCAGCCACTCGGGTATGGCAGTCGGTAACACGCCTGACTATCAGCCCTCCGAGTTGCTACCCGCTAGCGAAGCCACGGTGCAGGTAGCCCGTAACAACAAAGCCTTTTCTCACCCTTCTGCCCTGTTGTCTGATGATAAACAGATGATGTTTACGCTGGGCAGAAGCCTGTTCAAGAAAATCTGGGTCTCATCTCCGGCCTCTACCCAGGCCAGTGATGGCCTGGGTCCCCTGTTCAATTCACGTTCCTGCCTGCGCTGCCATACCAATAATGGTCGTGGACATACACCCGATACCAGTCAAGCTGACTATAATGCGGTGTCGATGCTATTGCGCCTGAGTATTCCGGCACAAAATAACCAGGATAGGCACGCGTTGGATTCAGGACAATCCGGGGTTATTCCAGAACCGACCTATGGAACTCAACTGCAGGATTTTTCCATTCAGGGTATTCCAGCTGAAGGTCGCTTTACCCTGAGCTACGACGAAATCCCTTTCCGCTTTGCGGATGGTGAAACCCTGACACTACGTCAACCCAACTACAGCATCACGGATTTAAACTATGGCCCGCTGCATCCGGATACCCAGCTTTCGCCACGCATCGCGCCGCAGATGATCGGACTGGGCTTACTGGAAGCGATCAGCGACGAGGATATTCTGGTCTGGGAAGATGCTGATGACCTGAACAGTGATGGTATATCAGGAAAAGCCAACCGCGTGTGGGATATTGACGCTCAAAGGACGGCACTCGGCCGATTTGGCTGGAAGGCCGGACATCCTACAATTAAACAGCAAAACAATTCCGCCTTTCATGAGGATATAGGCATCTCCACCCGCATGTATCCACAAGGATATGGCGGCTGTAGCCCGCAGCAAACACTCTGCAGACAAGCCCCTGATGGCAACAGCCCTCACTTGGACAATGTTGAAGCATCAGATGCGGTAGTCTCGGCACTCGAACTCTATATTCAACACCTCGCCGTTCCCGCACGCTCAAATATACAGGATCCGCTTGTGACTGAGGGTCGCGCTGAGTTTTATGCACTGGGATGCAGTGCCTGTCACCGCCCCTCCTATGTCACCTCCGCCGCGGCTCCCGAAGGTTAGCCAACCAAAAAATCTGGCCTTACACCGATCTGTTGTTGCATGATATGGGGGAAGGATTAGCAGACCAGCGACCTGAGTTTAATGCCAACGGCCGCGAATGGCGTACAGCACCTTTATGGGGTATTGGCCTGACACAGGCAACCAGTGGCCATACGCATTTTTTACATGATGGCCGGGCCCGCAGCCTGACTGAAGCCATTCTCTGGCACGGCGGTGAAGCACAAGCTGCTCGGGATCGCTTTACACAGCTGGACAAGCCTCAGCGAGACGCGTTGATCGCCTTTCTGGAATCCCTGTAGCCATATCATTTAATAGCCAAACTGAAGAGCACACCCATGAATCTAGCCGCTATCAAACAACTCAAGCGCCAGCACCACTGGTACTGGCGATCAGTTGCCTAGTCACCGCCAACCTGGCAATGGCAGCCGCTCCGACTGAGCAGGATTGGCAGCAACTCAATAGCGCGATTATTGATCAGCAGGTCATTCCCGGTTACCAACAGCTTGCACAGAGTAGCGCCCAACTCGCTGCAGACACTGAACAGCTTTGTCTGCAGCCAGATGCTCAGCAATTACAGGTCACGCAAGCCAGTTACCGCCAAGCCATGCAGGACTGGCAAAGCATCAAACACATCAACTTTGGTCCGGTAACACTGTTGATGCGTAATTTTTCCCTGCAGTACTGGCCCGACAAGCGCAACAGCGGCGCTTCACACCTAAGGGATGCACTGGCTGATTCGTCAGTCGAGTTTGACGCTGAGTTTTTCAGCCGCATGCCCATTAGCGTCAAGGGTTTTCCAGCACTTGAGCGGCTCTTGTTCAATGACACAGTGCCCAACAGCCTGTCAGACATGAGTGTGGAATGCCGTCTGGCGCAGGGTATTGCCGCTTATATTCAGCAAACAGCAGTTGATATTCATTCAGAATGGCCCAGCATGCGCGAGCGCATGCTCACTGCAGGCGAGAATAACTATTTCGATCTGCATGCCGATGCCGCCACCCTGTTGATGAAATCACTGGCTGAATCCCCAGAGGCTCTACGTGACAATAAAATATTGGCGCCACTGGGCAACCACTATGATCGTGCTCGTTGGCAGCGCAGTGAATCCTGGCGCAGCGATCAGTCCATCACGAATTTACGCACCAATCTGGCTGCACTGCATACGCTCTACAGCGGCACTGCACCCATCAGTGTCAAAGCGCTTCTGCTAAAGAGCGATGAACCGGCACTTGCTGAGACACTGGAGCAACAGTTTATCGCTGTCAAAGAACAACTGAACAGCATTGATGAGGTTGAGCAAAACAACCTGTCTGAAATGCAATATCAGCAGTTACTGGATGTAGCTGATGGATTGAAACAGCTACAAACAGACCTGAATACAGCCATGTATCTACTCAACATTCAACTGGGGTTTAATAGTCGAGATGGCGATTAAACGACGGCATTTTTTGGGCTGGCTGACCGCTACACCGGTCATGCTGGCCAGCTTTTCAGGTCAGGCGTTCGCAACCACTGAGCCATTATATGCCTCAGCCAGCCAGGGCCAGGATGGTCAATACTATCTGCATCTCTTCAATTTGCAGGCGGGTGAACTGATGCGTCACCCCTTGCCAGAGCGAGCGCACCAGATAACCACACACCCTGAACTTCCCTGGCTTTTTGCTGTTGCCCGGCGTCCAGGCCAATTTCTGGACGTTATAGACTACCAGCAAAAAACACTCATCAAGCGCATCCAGTGTGATGCTGACTCACAACTTTGCGGTCATGCGCAGATTAGCGCAGATGGCCAATGGTTACTGACCACCGAGCAATCCATGCACAGGGAGTTTGGTGAGATAGTGGTGCGTGACATTCATCAGAACTTCAACATCGCTGCACGTCTATCCACCTATGGCATAGGTCCACATGAGCTACGTATCGGCACAGATCAACACACCCTGATTATTGCCAATGGTGGTATTCAGACTGATGGACGGGTCAACCTGAATATTGACAGCATGGATCCCTCACTCGCCTATGTCGACATGCACTCTGGTGAATGCCTGGAGCAGGTGCGCTTAGCCGGCGAATTTCATCAGTCCGGTATTCGACATATTGACCTGTCTGCCTCAGGCCAGGTAATTATGGCGATGCAATACGAAGGCCATCCGGCGGACCGGGTGCCATTAATTGCCAGCCATCGACCTGGACAAGCGATACAACCGCTGGCACTTCCAGATGATGTGCACAGCCAGTTACAGCAATATGGCGGCAGTGCCTGCTTTGATGCATCAGGACACTATGCGGCCGTCTCGGCACCCAAGGGTAATCTGATTACCCTTTGGGATATGCAAGCCGGTACATTTATAACTGCACTCAGGGTACAGGATGGCTGCGGACTGGCAAAAACCCAGCAACCGGCTGAGTTTCTGGTCAGCAATGGACTGGGGCGTCTATACCGGTTGAATGCACAAACCCGGCAACGGCAGCTTATCAAACAATCCACCGATTTTTCAGTACACTGGGACAACCATCTTGCCAGTCTTGCCGTCAGCTAGACTCAGCATGAAAAGCCCCCGATAAGTCCTATCAGTGCGCCAGGAACAAAGTCTCAAACTCCAACGCTGAAACGGCGGGGCTTTTTAGATACCCTTGATAATAATCACATCCCAGATCACGCAGCAATGCCAACTGGGCTACATTCTCGACCCCTTCAGCAAGTATTTTCAGACCCAGTGTATGACCCATAACAATAACAGCAGCGGCTATTTCCCTGTCACCCGCGTTGATTTCCAGATCATCAATAAAGCTTTTGTCTATCTTAAGGACATCCAAAGGAAAGGTTTTCAAATAGGCCAGTGACGAGTAACCCGTACCAAAATCATCGATTGCCAACGAAACCCCCATGGATTTCAAGGCATCAAATACCTGTTCTGCTTCATCTTCACGGCGCATCAGCGCACTTTCAGTGAGTTCAACCTCTAGCCCACTGGCAGGAAAGTCATACTTATCCAGCAACATTTTGATCATATGCACCACATCGCCATGGCGAAGCTGATAAGACGACAGGTTTACAGCCAGCGTCAGCGGCGGATAACCTTTGTCCAGCCAATCTTTTCCGGCCTTGCAAACCTCTTCCATCACCCACTCACCAATAGGATGAATCAAACCACTTTGCTCGGCTACCGGAATAAACACCATCGGCGAAACATAACCCTGCTGCGGATCCTTCCATCGCAGTAATGCCTCGGCTCCCATCAGCTGACCAGACTCAATATCAATCTGCGGCTGGTAATAAACCTCCAATTGACCTTCGCTCATAGCACTTCGCAGGCGTGCTTCAATATCCAGACGGGCCATGGCCGCTTGCGTCAATTCATTGGAGTAGAAGCGCAGTTGTTCGCGCCCGGCTTCTTTGGCTTTGTATAGTGCGGCATCAGCCTGTCGCATCAGCTCTTCAGCATTGTTATCAGCGTCTACCAGGCAAGCAATACCCACACAGGCGCCAATGCGTATTTCCATACCCTGTGGCAACTGAATCGAGGTACGCAAAGCTTCAATCAACGTTTCTGCCAAATCCCGCAATGCTGCACGGTCACGATCAATCAGCAAGCCAAATTCATCACCACCAAAGCGTGCCAACAAAGCATCTCTGGGTGAAACCTTACGCAACAACTCCGCGACCTGACACAACAACTGATCGCCAGTGCTGTGGCCAAAACTGTCATTGACGTCCTTGAAACGATCCAAATCCAACATTAATAGCGCCGTATGTTCATTACCGCTAGTTTCTATACTGGCCAACACATCGACACGATTAGGCAAGCCGGTGAGTGAGTCATGACGCGCCAGAAACTCAATACGCTGCTGAATGGTTTTACGTGAGGTAATATCCGTAACTACTCCTTCTATCACCAGTACCGCAGAGTCCGGCGCATAGATGACGGTCGTATGGTCTTCAACCCATAACACCTGGTCATCTGCCGTAAAAATACGGTACTCCTGCACATATTCTTCACGTCGCTGAGAAATATAGCGGGTCACTTCATCTTCAAGCCACAGACGATCATCCGGGTGCACTATCTCCTTGAAATCAACACGGCCTTGCAGAAACTGACTGGCCGTATAACCCCATCGACTCACATTCTGAGACACATAGGTAACCGGCCATCCAGGTTTATTTTCCCAGCGAAACAATACAACCGGGCTGGCTTCCACCACCTGTACCGCGGCCTTCAGTGCGTCTTCCTGCTCAATAAAACGAACGGCATAGCCTATATCACCAGCCATTTCAGACAGGGTTTCCATAATATCCCGACTAAAAAATCCCGCATCGTCAGCATACAGACTGAGGTACGCAATCACTTTACCATCCACCTCTACCGGAAAGCAGGCAAACGCGGTCTGGTCATCTGTATTATTCAGAATAACGGGGCGCACTGTTTCGAACACCTGACGCAAAGGCCCACTCTCAGGCAGGGGCTGAAAATCACGCGTCAAAACGCCTTCCAGATGCGTTGGTTGCTGACCAAACGCTTGCAGTAAACGACCACCGTCAGGACTGATTTCTCCGATCCAGGCATAGTTCATTTTGCCGTATACGACTGCAATCCGGCAGACTTCGGCAAACAGTTCAGACAGGTGGGTACAGCGGATAATAGCCTGATTTGTTTCTGACAGCGTGTTGTAGAGGTCACGCTGATGCAGAATATCGGCTTCATAACGTTTCTGCTCAGAAATATCCTGAATAGTGGCAATAGAATGTTGCAACTGCCCATCTTCCGCCCTGACAGAGCACACATTCATCAGTGCAGTGAAGGCTACCCCGGATTTGCGTATGAACTGTTTCTCTAACGTATAGCTATCAATGATGCCAGACTGCATTCGCGCAAACGCCTGTTGATCCGCCGCAATGTCATCCGGATGAGTGACCGCTTGCCAAGTCAACTCCTTTAACTCCTGCTCGTTATAGCCCAGCAGACGACAAAGTTCGGGGTTAAAACGCATCCAACGCCCTGTTTCCGGATCCGTAATGGCCATACCCACAAAGGGCAACTCAAAGAATTTCAGTAACAGCTTATCCTTCTCTGCTGCCTGCATTTTATAAGCGGCCTGCTGCAGTCGACGATTTTGCTGCCAGACCAGGCGCAACGCAAAGGCAACGCTGATCATAGTGGCTAGTGACAGCAGGCCCAGCCAGGCTGCCAGCATGTAAACAGGAGACAAAACTTCGTGTCGATGCTGCTGTGCGACCAGTGTCCAGCCATAAAGCACGGGACTATATGCCGCAATGACCCGGTCTTCATGATAAGTAGATGTTTCTGTACCCCTCTGGGTTACAGGCACCCGGGTAAAATCATCAACCACCGATAGTAAGGGAATCTCGGTATGGCGCACTGGACTTAACAGCTGTATACGTTCATCTGACAATGTCTGTATCAAAAACAATTCAGCCGTATGGCTCTCTATCGGCCAGTTAGCCAGTTTGGGAAACAAGTGCGACTCAGCATCTAAGCTCATAACCAGCACAGCGAGTACCCTTTCTGACTCACCCGACTGAAGTACCGGTACAACCCATGAAATACTGAAGCCATAGTCTGACTCGATCAGCCCGGTAAAGACTGGTTCAGCTGTTTGGATGGCCTGCTGCTTATAGGCATCTATATTCGACGGGGCAGATAGTAACTCACCGCTATAAAGTGCTGAATCGCTGTGTACGGCTTGCAGAGAAATGCCATCGAATTGTTGATACCAGTGCATGTTTTGCAAATAGTCTGACAGGTGTCCGGCCGCTGTGGCGTCTTCTTCCAACAACCAGGCCTCTACCCAACCAGCCAACGCTCTGTTATCACCAACTTTGCCGGCTTCTGCCGCTCGTTCAGATAACCATTCATCAACCTGTTCTGACTTCATTTCTGCGATCATCTGCACATTCACAGCGGCCGTATCCAGGGCCTGAGGTGCCGCAATGCGAAACAGACTCAAGGCGACTAATGGCACCAGCAAAGCCATGCCACTGAATACAAATACCAAGCCTTTAGAGTCTTGCGCACCTTGCGCTTCATCGACTGAGCCACGCACCCAGATTCGCAGTACCAGATAGAGCAGAATTGATGTAGTGGCAACGAAAAGAATGCCTTTATAGGTGCTAAGAGAGACCATCAGTGACGCATCAGATACCAACAAACCCAGCAGATAGTCTGAGGTCAAAATCCACAGCATTGCAAACAAGAAATAGGCGAGCGTCACTTTTTCTGCACGAAATTTGCTGATATTACGAACTGGCATAGTTTTTTTTATCCTTTCAGTAACATCTGCATTGTGGAAGGGTTTGGACCTTAACGCAATAACACTCCCAATGAACCTTTGGGAATTTCATCCAAGGGCAGTTTAAGATAAGAAAACAGTTCATGCTGACGAATTTTTGCCATTTCACTGAGTTGAGCACGAAGGCTCAGTTTGATAAACCGCTTTACCATAGTCAGGCGCTCATCACGCCGATCAGACTGATCTCGTGCCACTTCAAGATACAGTTGTGCCAGGTTCAGCATGGCGGCGCCACTATGGGGATTATATTCAATCGCCATATTCAGGCAACGCATCGCCTGACCATATTTACCCGCCATATAGTGACGTATCGCCATCCTGTTCATTTTATCACTAAGTGTTTCATCATAAGGCAAGCGCGTTTTCGTTTGTGTCTGGACAGCTGTGTCCTCCAGCACCGGTACCGAGTCGCCAGACAATACCAGTGCTTCGCGCTGTATATCGATAGGGCTGATAATTGCGCATTGCGCTTTTCGGCTTCTCGTCTGAGGCCATCTGACTTAACCTGCTTACCCAAATCGGCATAGACCTGCGACTTAACCAGCAGCATTTTAACTCTCAACTGCTCATCTTTGGGAAACGAAAACTCGGCATGGTTCAAAATAGCATCCAGGTCATTATGCAGCTCAATGCGGCGCTCTTCACTGGCATCCTGCATCTCCAGCCTACGTATATTAGCTAAGCGCAAATACGGTTCAGGAGAGCGATAACAGCTGGAGCGTCCCAGCACGATAGAGCGCTTATAGGCGCCTTCAGCCAAACCCAGTGCTTTTGTCTGAGTGGCAATACGACCGAGCTCCATCTGCCGGGGGATACCTAATGGAGACTTGCGACTGGCTTCTTGCAGAGCATCTCTGGCCAACTCCATATCGCCATGCATCTCGTAGGCTTGTGCCAACAAGTCCAGCGCGGGAACCAACAAAGGATGACTCTCAATTAACTCCTGCAACTGCTGAATTGCCTCTTCTGGTTGCTTCAATGCCAGCAAAGCTTGCGCTATCAGCAACCCGGTATCTTTATCAGCCGTCTGCCAAAAACGCTCCTGCAATATGGCCAAGGCTTCAGATGCTTTATTCAAAGACAACAATAAGCGGCCTTTATAGCGCTGGGTAAAATCGTAACTGGGATCGATCACAGAAATAGCATCACAAGCTTGTACAGCGGCCTCCAGATCGCCTTGCTCAACAGCTTGATCGACATGCAGTAATACTTGCTTGCGCACGATTAATGCATCTATACGGTTTTTAAGCTCTTCTACCGTAAAAGGCTTCGTCAGCAAGTAATCAGGATTACTATCGATGGCATGCAAAATAACCTGTTGAGACGAGTCACTGGTCATGAAAATCCAACCACTGGTTGGACGCATGAAATTGCGATAGCGGGCTTCTTCCAGCAATTGAATACCGGTGATTTTATCGCTGGCATTATGTCCGAGCAAAATAATGTCGAAGTTTTCTTGCTGTATCAACTCCAGCACTCTTTCACTAACAGTCACTGGCTTAATGTTGACGACACCCAACTGCCGCAACATCTGCACGATCGTAGCGCGCATATTGCCACTACTTTCTATCAGTAGAACATGCTTGTCTGAGTAGGTAATTCTTCTTGGGTTCACGCGTGCTTGAGTCCAGTTCGCCGCCAGCCTGATGGTACCCCTAGTATAACGATAGTTTTCAAGCCATGACCAGTAATGAGTGAAAACACCGGTTTGAATAGCTACCAATCCACTTATTCATATTAAGAATAAGCACATTATACATTAGTTATATTTACTTTAGCTGATCATTAACTATAATTCATATTGATCAGAAAATGGCTGACCAGCTACACGCGCCTACACCGATGACTACAAGAATTAATCCGGAGCTCAGTATGTCCCAAAATAAACCCTCTACGGCTAATGAACGCCGCCGCGACCTGTTAAAACTGGGTCTTGGTGCTGCTATTGCAGGCCCCGCCCTGAGTGTCGCTGGTAATGCCAGTGCTAACTCAGTTCAAAGCAACGCCCATATCGTTATCAGTGGCGCGGGCGCTGGTGGTATTTCGATTGCGAACCGTCTTGCAAGAAGTCTGCAGGGCGCACGCATTACTATTATAGATTCACGCGAAGAGCATCATTACCAGCCAGGATGGACACTGGTTGCTTCGGGTGTATGGAATAAAAGCAAAGCCCTGACAAAAACCGGAGAGTGGCTACCCTCCAGTGTTAACTGGGTGCGCGGCATGGTGACTGAGTATAATCCAGACAGCAATCAGGTGAGTGTCAGCAATGGTGAAACCATCAGCTATGATTACTTGATCGTTGCTTGTGGCCTGCAATTGCGCTACGAGCGCATTGAGGGCATGGATACCGGTTTGATAGGTCAGGGCAAAGGTATCGGTAGCGTATATGCAGGCGTTGAGGAGGCAGATGCCACCCGGGAAGAAATCAGCAAATGGATTGCCAAGGGAAGTGGAACCGGGTTATTTAACCTGCCACCTACTGCCCTAAAATGTGCCGGTGCACCGCTGAAAATGACCTTTACCACCCTGTCGCGTCTGGAAGACTCAGGTAAGCGTGATAACTTTAACGTTGAGTTTATGACACCATCCGGTGGATTGTTTAGTGTGCCTTTTTACAATGATTTTGTTAAACAGCGCTTTACTGAACAGGGCGTGACACGCAATGATTTCTGGACGCTGACCGGTATCGATGCCGATGCCAAGAAAGCGACTTACTCCGTGCGTGATGCTGAAGACCAAACCAAAGATTATGAGTTTATCCATGTTGTTCCCCCTATGACGGCACCTGACTCACTACTCAACAGCCCATTGAAATTTGCTGATGATTCGCCGTTTCGTGACTGGATGGAAGTGGATCGCGAAACCCTGCAGAACCCCAACTACCCTAATGTCTGGGGTATAGGCGATGTCATGGGTATGCCCAGCAACAAAACAGCGGCCAGCGTGAAGATGCATGCGAATGTGCTGGAACAAAACTTCCTGGCCTATATACAGGATCAGCCCTTACCTGCACGCCATAACGGCTATACATCCTGCCCACTGATCACCAGCATTGGTAAAGCCATGCTGGTTGAGTTTGGCTGGGACAGTGAACTGCTGCCGTCTTTCTCATTCATTGACCCCAAAGAAGAGTCCTGGACTGTTTGGGTAATGAAAGAGCGCATGCTGCGCCCAGCTTACTACGCCATGCTTGAAGGCAAAATTTAAGGAGAACAACATGACACTGACCGGCATTTTAACTGTTTTGTGGTACTCCGCCCTGCCTTGGCTGTGGCTGATCGCACTGATGCTTGTAATGTTTCTGGTTCCGCAGATCATTGCGCGCATGAAGGGTTACCATTTTAGTGCCACAGGTGGTATTGGCTCGAAAGTATTACCCCCGATTATTGCCATCGCCTCACTGTATTTCTTGCCTATCCATACGCAATCAACCATCAGCTATATCAATACCTGGGTTGACTGGATGAATCTGATTGGCGCCTCAATCGGCCTGGGCATCTATGCCTGGCTGGTATTCCATCCGATCTGCTATCTGCGTAACCGCAAAGCATAATGTTTAAAAGCAGCATTTAGCAGTTGTTGTTAAAGGCCCTAATCAGGGCCTTTTTCTTATCAATTGAGTAGATCCAATGCCCGACCATCGTCAATACGCATACGCCATTGGTGATAGCGACTGTCTTCACGAACCAACCAACCACGCGCACGAACAACCTGACCGGTCAGCTCATCCAGGCGCGGAGAAAAGTTCTCCAGATAGCGACGCGGCACCTGTATTGCCACCCCACCTTGCAGGTTAAGCCAAAGATTCTCTTTGCCTTGCCCCACCCTGACCACCCTGCCATGCACTAGGGTCGCACCCCGAGTAGAATCAGGGACAGCTACAGACGCTATTCCTGACTGGTACTCAGCCAAGCTCCAGATACCTTTTCGCTGTGTCTTTGCTACCACTTCTACCGGTCTAAGGCAGTCTGCAAACTCCAGATTGGGGGCGACGAAAACCTGCATAACCCATCCGTCTTGTATCAACAGTCTCTGGATATTGGTTTGGTCAGGCAAAAACAGATAAGCCAGCTGTCGGCCATAACGGTCGCGTGATTCCTGACCAGGCATCAGTCGTATACGGTAGTCAGAGCGTCTCAATATAGCCTCCAGCGCCTGCTTGCCCTCTCGCGCAAAAGGCTCATCCGTCTGGCCCGAGTAGCCCAATTCCGGTGCATCAATACCCAACAACCGAACACGCTCACCCTGACTGAGTTCAACTGTATCGGCATCAATCACTCGTGCTACCCGATGACTTGTTGTCGGCGCTGTAGGTGGACAGACTTCTGCCAAGGCCTGCACAGGGAGAAATAAAACTGCAAAAAACATGACATTCAAAATACATGTAATGACTAAATTGCTGATAAAAATCAACTTTAGTAGTAGTTTCAAAACAAATACCTATATTTACTATTGATATATCCTGACAACTTGGTTCATAGTCAGGGAATAAGCGGGTAATGTGGAAAATATTTGTGTCAGCTTTTTCCAGATTACTTATTTTTAACCTAAGATGCTGGCTACTTCCACATGCATAAGCTTCAGACCAAAATCATCTTTGCTCTTTCCAGTGTCATGCTGCTACTGACTCTGGTAATCACTATTGCAAGCCTGGCCTCTTTCCGGGACTTTTCCATTCGTGCCGCTACAGAGCATACACGAACGGCCGCCGAGGTAATCCGGGTTGCGCTTACTGAAGCGATGCTGAACGGGACTATCGACAAGCGTGACTCATTACTGCACCGCATTGCTGATGTAAACGGACTGGATGAAGCTCGTGTCATACGTGGTCCACAGGTTAAACAACAGTATGGCGATGGTCATCTGGGAGAGTTGGCCACTGATGCTACCGATATCAGCGTACTCAGCAGTGGCCAGCCGGTTTTTACCCTCATTGGTGGCATTTTCAGCCCGAATTTCGAGCCACTATCCCCTATATAGCCACCTCTGATGGTGACGTAAACTGTTTGCTCTGCCATAACGTGCAAGAAAACACAGTTCTGGGTGCGGTAACACTAACCGCTTCGATTGAGCATATGAAATCAGCCGCAATCATGACTGTCGCTTTTCTGGTAATGGCCGTGGCCCTGTTTGCGGTTATATCCATCCTTTTTCTGCGGCGCATGCTACAACCTCTGGTGACCACAGCAAACGAAATTGAAACAGCAGTAGACAGCGCCATTGACGGCGACTTCAGCCACCGTATCGAGAGCCGTACCAATGACGAAATCGGCAAAATCGCCACACAATTTAATGCCCTGTCGGAAGGAATTACCAACAAACTCAGCCTAATTCGTGAAAATGTAGTTCAGCTTGTGCAGTCACAGCCAGACTCTAAAGGTGGCAACCTGCTATCAGAAACGGCCGATACCGTTTCCGGCCTGGTGCGTGTTTCACGCTTCAAGCAGGCCATCGAAGAAGACGAAACCGATGGTGAAGTATTCCTGCGTATCAGCGAAGTGCTGGAGCAGGAATTCAACATCCATACCTTCTCGATTTATGAAGTGGATCAGAATAAAAAAATGATTCATCCGGTGATGATCGACAGTGTGCCCGAAGCACCGATTCACTGGTGTGATGCGGCTATTCATGATCACTGTGTCGGCTGCCGCGCAGTACGTACCGGCCATCTGATTGATGGCTCTGAAAATGTGCAACTCTGTCGTTCCTTCAGCAGTGATGCCGCCGTTGCAGACAAGCGTTATATCTGCCTGCCCGTTATTGAAAGTGGTAGCGTTGGTAGCGTGGTACAGCTGGTATTCGGCTCCGAAGATGCGCACAAGGTGCGTAATCAGCGGCCTTTGCTAGAGGCTTACCTGCGGGAAGCGGCACCGGTTCTTCAGGCAAAGCGCCTTATGGCCAGCCTGCGTGAATCCAGTCTGAAAGATGCCATGACCGGGCTGCACAACCGCCGCTTCCTGGAAGAGTATGCCGAAACGCTGATCAGCCAGTGCAAACGCCGCGCTGTCCCCATGACCCTGCTGATGATGGATCTGGACTACTTCAAACCGGTCAATGACACCTATGGTCATGATGCCGGTGATCAGGTATTGCGGGAACTGGCCGTCATTCTGCAGGCCAATGTCAGAGAGTCTGATCTGGTCATACGCTATGGTGGAGAGGAGTTCCTGATCGTGCTGCTTGAGACCAATGCTGAACAGGCACTGCCTGTCGCTGAAAAAATCCGAACTGCCGTGGAAAGCCATAAATTCAAAGTGGGCGGCACCAGCCTTAGCAAAACCATCTCGGCAGGTCTGGCCGACTTTCCTAATGATGCCCAGGCTTTCTGGCAGGTACTCAAGTTTGCGGATGTGTCACTCTATGCAGCCAAAGAGGGTGGCCGTAACCAGGTAGTACGCTTCCATAAAGCGCTCTGGTCGGAAGATGCGGATTATTGATAGATGGGCTGTAGGAGCTCGGTCTCCGAGCGATTTCTTTCGCCCGCAGAGCGGGCTCCTACATAGGTGGGAAGAGTCATTGTAGGAGCTCACTCTGTGAGCGATGCTTTTCGCCCGCAGAGCGGGCTCCTACAAGGTGACAGGTTTAATCCAGGCGTTCGATAATGGTTGAAATACCCTGCCCCATACCGATACACATGGTTGCCAGACCGAGTCTGCCGCCCTTGTCTTCCAGTATGTTTAGCAAAGTAGTGCTGATACGGGTACCTGAGCAGCCCAGCGGGTGACCCAGAGCAATCGCACCACCATTCAGGTTCACCTTGTCCTCCATCTTGTCCAGTAGCTTCAGGTTTTTCAGTACCGACAAACCTTGCGCAGCAAAGGCTTCATTCAGCTCGACATAATCGATATCTTCGATTTTCAAGCCTGCTTTTTTCAGCGCTTTCTGGGTGGCAGGTACCGGACCAAAGCCCATAATAGACGGATCACAGCCAGCCACACCCATGCTGACAATACGCGCTCGTGGCTTCAGACCTAATTCCTGGGCTTTTGCCGCTGACATGATCAACATAGCAGATGCACCGTCTGAATAGGCCGATGAAGTCCCTGCCGTGACTGTACCCACTTTCGGTACAAAGACTGGCTTGAGCTGCCCCAAGGTTTCCACTGTTGTTTCCGGACGGATGACCTCATCATAGGTCAGCAGGGATTTAAAGCCCTTTTCATCATGCCCTTCAACAGGCAAGATCTCGTTATCAAAACGGCCCTGCAAGCGGGCTTCATAGGCCAGACGGTGTGAGCGCGCCCCCATTTCATCCTGCATTTCACGGGTGATACCGTTCATTTTGCCCAGCATTTCTGCGGTTACACCCATCAGCATGGCCGCCTTGGCCGCGTATTTGGATGCCTGCGGATTGATATCCACACCATGAGCCATATCGACATGCCCCATGTGTTCCACACCGCCGACCAGGTAAATATCACCCTGTCCTGACAGGATCGACGCGGCAGCGGTATGCATCGCCGACATCGAAGAGCCGCACAAGCGATTGACGGTTTGTGCCGCTATAGTATGCGGCAGACCAGCAATCACCGCGGCGTTACGACCAATATTAAAGCCCTGCTCCAGAGTCTGGTTCACGCAGCCCCAGATAATGTCATCAATATCAGCGGGGTTCAGCGCCGGATTGCGTTTAAGAATACCCTGCATCACCGCAGCGGACAGCGCTTCAGCACGTACATTACGGAAGGAGCCACCTTTGGAACGGCCCATCGGGGTACGTATGGCATCCACGATTACCGCGTCATTAGGTTGTAAAGTCATCAGAATTCCTCCGTTATTCGCCGAAATAGGTTTCGCCGTTGGCAGCCATCTGCTGCATACGTGCGGTTGGCTGGTACAGCGGACCCAAGTCCGCATAAGGTGCGGCCATATCAAGGAAGGCCTGCAATCCCATCTGATCCAGGTAGTGCAAGGCACCGCCACGGAACGGCGGGAAGCCGATGCCATAAATCAGCCCCATATCGGCTTCAGCAGGCGTAGCCACTATGCCATCTTCCAGACAGCGCACAGTTTCTATACACAGAGGTATCATCATCCGGGCAATGATCTCTTCATCGCTGAAATCATGTGCTGTGCCGACAATGCCATCCAGCAAAGCCGGAGCTTCTTCGTCAACCAGCTTGACCTGCTTGCCACGGCGATCCAGCTCATAACGGTAAAAGCCCTTGTCATTTTTCTGACCGTAGCGCTCCAGTTTATACATGCGATCTATGGCGTTTTCGCCCTCATGCCCCATGCGATCCGGGAAGCCTTCGGCCATGACGGCATCGGCATGATGTCCGGTATCTATACCGACCACATCCAGCAAATAAGCCGGTCCCATAGGCCAGCCGAATTTTTCCATAACTTTATCTACGCGAGCAAAATCGGCGCCATCACGCAGCAGCAGACTAAAACCGGCAAAGTAAGGGAAGAGTACCCGGTTAACCAGGAACCCTGGGCAGTCATTCACCACGATGGGAGTTTTACCCATGGCTTTGGCATAGGCCACAGTACGCGCAATCGCTGCTTCAGAGCTTTGTTCACCACGAATGACTTCTACCAGCGGCATACGGTGTACCGGGTTGAAGAAATGCATCCCACAGAAGTTTTCCGGGCGCTTAAGCGATTTGGCCAATGCCGTAATCGAAATGGTCGAGGTGTTGGAGGTGATGATAGTGTCATCACTGACCTGCTGCTCAACTTCAGCCAACACCGCACCTTTGATTTTGGCATTCTCAACCACAGCTTCAACCACCAGATCGACACGACCAAAATCACCATAACTCAGGGTCGGGGTAATCTGTGTCAGCACTTTGGCCATCTTCTGCACATCCATACGGCCACGTTTAACCTGGCCATTCAGCAGCTTAGTGGCTTCATCCAGACCCAGTTGCAGGGCTTTGTCGTTGATATCCTTCATCAGAATCGGCACACCTTTGGAGGCCGACTGATAGGCTACACCACCGCCCATAATACCGGCACCCAGCACCGCTGCCAGCTTCACCGGCGTGGTATCTTTCTCAAAGGCTTTGCTGACTTTTTTAACATACTGATCTTTCAGGAACAGACCCACCAACGCCTTGGTAACGCTGTTAGTTGCCAGCTTGGCAAAGCCTTTCGCCTCCACCTGAATAGCTTTATCACGGGTCATATTGGCGCTTTTCTGAATTGAATTCAGTGCCGCCATAGGTGCTGGATAATGTGGACCAGCTTTGGCGCCGATAAAGCCCTTGGCCGACTCGAACGCCATCATCTGTTCAACCTGATTCAGCTTGATCGCCGTGGTTTTTTCGCTACGCCGTGCCTGATAATCAAACACACCGTCTGCAGCCTGGGTTAACAGATCCAGTGCCGCATCACGCACCATATCGGTAGCTACAACCGCATCAACCGCACCGTCTTTCAGTGCGTCCGCAGCACGTTTTTCCGCGCCGCCACAGATCCACTCATTGGCATTATCCACACCGATCAGACGTGGCAGGCGTACCGTGCCACCCCAACCCGGATAGATGCCCAGTTTCACTTCAGGCAAACCCACTTTGGCCTTGTCACCCATGACCCGGAAGTCGGTTGACAGACACAGTTCAAAACCACCACCCAGTGCAATGCCATTAATGGCCGTTACTGTCGGACAGGGCAGATCTTCAATAGCGTTGAAAATTTCATGCAGTGACAGCAAATGATTCACAATGCTCTCTTCCGACTGATCAAACATCTGGCTGAACTCAGTGATATCAGCGCCGACAATAAAGCAGTCTTTGGCACTACTGAATAGAACACCCTTAACGTCTGCTAACGTGCCAATAGCAGCGACAGCTTCACGCAGTTCATTCAGTGTCAATTGATTGAATTTATTGACGCTGTCGCCCTGCAAATCAAACACTACCTCAACGAAGCCGCCATCAATCTGGCGTGCTGTAATCGCTTTACCTTGATAAATCATTCCTGCTCTCCTGTATTAGAGACTTGCTTCCAGTTCGGGAACCGCGTCGAACAGATCGGCGACCAGTCCATAATCAGCCACCTGAAAAATCGGTGCCTCTTCGTCTTTGTTGATCGCAACGATCACTTTGGAATCTTTCATACCCGCCAGATGCTGAATCGCACCGGAAATACCCACGGCGATATACAGATCAGGTGCTACCATCTTGCCGGTCTGCCCCACCTGCATATCATTCGGCACATAGCCCGCATCGACGGCAGCACGCGAAGCACCCACGGCTGCACCCAGTTTGTCAGCCACCTGGTACAACAGGTTAAAATTTTCGCCATTACCCAAACCACGACCACCCGATACCACGATACTGGCGGCAGTTAACTCGGGACGGTCAGATTCTGCCAGCGCTTCATGACTGAAGCTGACATCGGCGCTTTCAAATACCTTGTCCAGCGTCTGAACCGAGGCACTACCGCCTTCAGCCGCGACCGGATCAAAAGCCGTGCCACGCACTGTCATCACCACAACGGCATCAGTTGTTTCAACGGTGGCTATGGCATTACCGGCATAAATAGCACGCTTAAAGCGTTGTGGTGACTCAACAGCCATCACATCGGTCAGTTGGTTGACACCCAAGCGTGCAGCAACCCGCGGCAGAACATTTTTCCCTGTCGTGGTCGAGGCGGCCAGAATATGGCTGTAACCCTCTGCCTGATCCAATAGCAGTTGACTGACATTTTCAGCCAATTGATGTTCATACGCTGGTGCATCAGCACAGAGTACTTTAGTAACAGCTGAGATTTTGGCTGCCTGCTCAGCAACACCAGCGCAGTTGTGACCCGCTACTAACAGGGTAATGTCAGTACCGATTGCCTGGGCAGCGGCCAACACATTCAGGGTGACCGGCTTGAGTGCCTGATTATCATGTTCGGCCAGAATTAAAATACTCATGCGATCACCTTGGCTTCATTACGTAACTTTTCTACCAATTCAGCAACAGAAGCCACTTTTATACCGGCGCTACGCTGTGCCGGTGGTTCCACTGATACCAGGGTGATGTTAGAGGCGACAGTTACACCCAGTTCTTCAGCTGTTTTGACCTCCAGCGGTTTTTTCTTGGCTTTCATAATGTTTGGCAGGGAGCATAACGCGGTTCATTCAGGCGTAAATCGGTGGTTACCACCGCAGGTAAAGTGACCTCAAGGGTTTGCAATCCGCCATCCACTTCACGCGTAACCAGCAGACTATTACCGTCTACTTTCACTTCCGAAGCGAAAGTGGCCTGAGGCCGATCCAGCAAAGCGGCCAACATCTGACCAGTCTGATTGTTATCTGAATCGATGGACTGTTTACCCAGTAAAATCAGGTCAGGCTGTTCAGCTTCAGCCACCTTGGCCAGCAAACGTGCAACTGACAGGGCATCAGGAGTTGCTTCGGTATCAATACGTAGGGCACGATCAGCCCCAGTGCCAGCGCGGTTCTGAGTTGCTCTTCACAGGGCTTGCTACCGATAGATACCACCAGAATTTCTGTGGCGATACCTTGTTCTTTCAGACGAACCGCTTGCTCAACCGCTATTTCACAGAAGGGGTTTAACGCCATTTTGACATTGGCGAGATCAACATCGCTGCGGTCAGCTTTAACGCGAACCTTGACGTTGTAATCGATCACGCGCTTTACGGCGACGAGTATTTTCATTATTACGCCTCTGATTGTTATTTTTTTCAAGGGTAACAATATGCGTCAGAGTGCCGCTTTTAACAATAACAAAATCCACCCTGTTAAATGACAAAAGCGATCACTCCGAGAAAAGCTCTATTATTTTTTCGGCTTCTGCATAAATGCCATAAATGCCGCACGTGCCTCATTCGAGTTTAGTCGCGCGGCAAAAGCATCTACTTCAGAGACCAGCACCGACTGTAAGCGATTATCGTCATGCTGCTTCAGCATGGCTTTACTCTGCTGCACGGCCTCGGCTCCCATAGCAGCAAGCGCAAGCGCTTTATCCATGGCAAAATCGATCACCGAACCCTGTTCTACACACTGATTCACCAGCCCTGTTTCAACCGCTTGTTCAGCACCAAATACCTCACCCAGCACCAATAACTCAAAGGCTTTGCGATGCCCCAGGCTGGATGGTAACAACAAACTGGTGCCACCTTCCGGTACCAGCCCCATGCGGGTAAAGGGTAGCTGAAAACGTGCGCTGGCATCGGCATAGACCAGATCACAATGTAACAGCATGGAGGTTCCAATACCGATAGCTACACCGGAAACGGCCGCTACTATCGGTTTTGGGAAAGTCGAAATGCATTGCAGAAAACCCAGGGGAATACGAACTTTCTGTGGATCATTGATGGCGGCGACAAAGTCGTGAATATCGTTACCGGCCGAGAAATCGCTACCACTGCCACTCAACACCACCACACGCACACTATCATCCTTGGCGGCCTCATTGAGTGCATCGGTTAAGGCTTGATACATGGCCCCAGTCAGAGCATTTTTCTTATCCGGACGGTTTAGCGTCAGATGCAAAACACCCTGCTGCACTGTCAGTAGCACTGAGTCGGTCATTATTGCTTCTCCAGATAAGCACCAGAGAGCTGCGCAAAGTGATCAGTGGCTCCCCGATACTCATCCTGCAGCCGCTCAACCAGTTGGGCTACTGGCGGCGCATCGGCAATCGAACCCACCCCCTGCCCGGCTGACCAGATACTTTTCCAGGCACTGGCTCCACCTTCCGGTGCCTGTAATTCCTCGCCTAGATCCACTTTTTTCTTTTCACCACTGTCTGGATCCAGCCCGGCTTTTTCCAGACTCGGTTTCAGGAAGTTAGCCCAGATACCGGACACCTTGGGTGTATAAGTGATATCGGCTGCACTGGATTCAACAATCATCTGCTTGTATTCAGGGTTCGCGCGACTCTCCTGGGTATTGATAAAGCGCGTGCCCATATAGGCTAAATCAGCACCCATCATCTGCGCACTGGCAACATCCTGCCCCGTCGACATGGAGCCAGACAGAATCAGGGTACCCTGATAGAACTGTCGAATTTCAGCCAACAACGCAAAGGGGTTTAACGTGCCTGCATGGCCACCGGCACCATTACACACAGCGATTAAGCCATCGACGCCCGCAGCGGCGGCTTTTTTGGCATGACGTATATTAATCACATCATGAAACACCAGCCTCCATAAGCGTGTACCGCGTCCACGAGATCCTTCACAGCCCCCAGGGAGGTTATAATCAAGGGGACTTTATGCTTGATACAGAGTTCCAGATCGGCCTGTACCCGTGGATTGGTGTGATGTACGATCAGGTTAACGCCAAAAGGAGCGGCTTTTTTGCCCGTTTCAGTTTCAAAACTGTCCAGCGCTTCACGTATCTGCACCAGCCAGGACTCGAAGCCTTCACTGCTGCGCTCATTCAATGCGGGAAAGGTACCAACGATGCCAGCTTTACAGGCCTCAATAACCAGCTCTGGACCCGATACAAGAAACATCGGTGCAGAAATTAAAGGCAAGCGTAATCTGCCTGAAACGATTCGGGGATACTCATATTGTTATTCTCCGTGTTAAACGCTGAGCACTAGCCGTTTGGCGGCTCAGCTAAGTAGAGTTCCGGCAGGTATTGCTCTACTGCCGGTGAATTTTGTGCCCAGGTATGGCAGGTATTTAATAATCCATTGGCACCCAGTTTAACCATGTCCTCATCACCACTGGGCCAAAGCGTCTGAATTGCTGTGGTAGTCAGAGGTTTGAGCAACTCATTCAGGTGAGTACAGCCTTGCGCGCCCCCTGTCAGCTCCAGTGCTTTGCGATGCCAACCTGAACCTATCCGTGTTCCTTCCAGTCGTTTATATACTGCAACAATACCAGGGCACATCTGAAAGGGGGTCGCATCCATACTCGCCTCTACCTGGTGAATTTTCAGATTGCGGTCCATGGTCAGACGCATACGGATATCATGAAAATATTCACCAGCGGCAACAAAACCACCACGCTCAGGATTGTCCAGTGTCTGAGACTTTTTATCGGTCATCCGGGCTTCAATATCCCAGAGACCATCTTCCCGCTCATAGCCTTCACACACTATCTGACGACGATGATGAAGCTTACGGCGAGCGGGTTTGGGTAACGGCATGCGGTATTTCTCCTGAAATCTTAGAGCAGAAATCAAGCCACTTTGTCAGTGACCTGCTGCTCTTTAAGCTTACGCCTGAGTACCTTGCCCACATTGGTTTTGGGCAGGTCGGCAACGAATTCGATATATTTGGGTATTTTATACCGAGTCAGACGCTCTTTGCTCCAGTCTTTCAGTTCTTTAATATCCGGTATTTCATCTCTGGCTACGGCAATCAGCTTAACGGCTTCGCCACTGTGTTCATCCGCAACACCTATAGCCGCACACTCCAGAATGGCCGGGTGTGAGCAGAATACATCTTCAATCTCATTGGGGTAGACATTAAAGCCCGATACCAGAATCATATCCTTGGCCCGATCCACTATGCGCAGATAGCCGCCTGGTTCACGCACGGCCACATCACCAGTCATGAAGTAGCCATCATCGGTGAAACAGGCCTGAGTTTCGCGTTCACGCTGCCAATAGCCCACCATCACCTGCGGACCTTTAACGCAAAGTTCGCCTGGCATGCCTTCCGGAACGGGTTCGCCCTCTGGGTCAAGAATAGCAACATCAGTAGCGGCTACAGGTACACCAATGGTGCCTATTCGAATCGCACCTGGTCGATTGATTGACACCACAGGCGAGGTTTCTGTTAAACCATAACCTTCCATGATTTCGCAGCCGGTCACCTCTTTCCACAGATCTGCCGCTTTATGCGTTAAAGCACAGCCACCTGAAATAGTCAGGGTAAACTGGCTGAAGTCGATATTTCGAAAGTCCGGATGATTACACATACCAATAAACAGCGTGTTCAGTCCCATAAAGGCCGTCATCCGCCATTTTTTCAACTCTTTGACAAAACCATCAATATCACGTGGGTTGGCAATCAGCACACTATGCCCACCATAGCCCATCACCACCAACGAAATGGTAAAGGCATAGATATGATACAAGGGCAAAGGTGCTATGGTGGTCTCAACACAGCCTGCGGGTGCCTCATCAAGCACATCTACTCCCTGCAGCATATTCGAGATCAGGTTAGCGTGACTAAGCACGGCACCTTTGGAAAGCCCTGTCGTTCCACCGGTATACTGCAATACGGCCGTGTCTGATGGTTTAAGGCTGACAGGTTCAGGCTGCTGCCCGACATATTTCAGCAACACTTCGCGCAGATGCAGCGCTCCGGGAAGATAAAACTCGGGCTCCATCTTTTTAAGATATTTGACCGCCGCATTGAGAAGGTGGCGCTTAACAAATCCATGTAGATCACCTACTTGCGTTAGAAATACTTGCTCAATACCGGTATCAGCCAGAATTTTTTCAGCATTGTGCGCCATACTTTTGTGAATCACTAACGCACGGGCACCTGAATCGTTAAATTGATGCGCCATTTCACGTGGGGTATACAGTGGGTTAGTGTTCACAATCACCAGTCCGGCCTTCAAAGCCCCAAATAACACCACCGGATATTGAATCAGGTTAGGTAGCTGAATTGCGATTCTGTCACCCGGTTTCAGATCAGTTTCACGCTGCAGGTAAACAGCAAAGGCATCTGCCAACTGATGCAGCTCGGCATAGTTTAATGTTCGGCCAAAACTTGTAAATGCTGGCTTGGCTGCATAGTCTTTGCAGGTGCGCTCAAAGACATCAACTATATTGCTGTAACCATAGTGATTGAGGGATTCAGGAATATAACTTCCACGGTGGTTATCCATAATAGGACCTGATTTTATTTTTATAAATTCAAAAATACATTGCTGCATTATAGCAGTTGGACCTGTACGCAAACTCTGCAGGCAGGTCCAGCACAGATTAACCTGGCGGAAAAATCGAAGTCAGGCGCGTAGCCAGCATAATATCCCCGTCAGCCTGGATACGGCCGGTCATGAAGGCCTGCATGCCATCTGTCTCGCCAGACATGACCTCTTCCAATGTCTGGCTATCCATGGTCAGTGTTACAGTGGGATCACTGTGTTCACCCTGTTCCACTTTGCAGGTGCCATTATCCACGGTAACGTTCCAGGCTTCACCATCACTAATCTGATACTGAAACACAGCACTTAAATCACCCGCTGCACTGCTGCTAAAACGTTGCTGCA
The DNA here is from genome assembly GCF_000764495.1 of Nitrincola sp. A-D6. GTDB lineage: Bacteria > Pseudomonadota > Gammaproteobacteria > Pseudomonadales > Balneatricaceae > Nitrincola. The sequence continues at coordinate 5,651 of NZ_JRLB01000088.1, read as the reverse complement.
TTGACGAGAAAACTGCATGTAAATCTGCCATAGTCGTGGCCTCTCCTGTTAGGGGCTTGGATTTATAACGCTTAGCATTTAAGCGTAGTGCCGTGGACAGCACGCGCTGTCCGGCCTTAGTTCGCAATAGGGCTTTCATTTTTCACCCGCTACCTCAGAAGGCAAAATGCTCTGAGTCAAGTTCCATCAGATTGTCAGCACCTGAAAGCATCACTTCGACCAGTGTGCGCGTACGTGGTAACAGGCGTTCGAAGTAGAACCGCGCCGTTTTTAGCTTCGCATGATAGAAATCGGCATCGCTTGGATTTTCTGCCAATTTGCGCAGTGCTACTTCCGCTTGGCGCGCCCACAGCCAAGCCAGAGTGATATAACCGGAGTACATCAGATATTCTACTGATGCAGCCCCTACCTCTTCGCGGTTTTTCATTGCTTTCATGCCAATTTGCAGGGTTACATCACCCCACTCCTTATTCAGACGGGTCAAAGCACTGACATAAGGCTGCATCGGCTCACTATCGGCTTGAGACTGACAGAATTTGTGGATGATTTTAGTGAAGCGCTTAAGCAATTCACCTTGTGACATCAATACCTTACGGCCCAGCAAGTCCAGCGCTTGAACCTGTGTAGTCCCTTCGTAGATGGTTGCGATACGGGCATCACGCAGGTTCTGTTCCATGCCCCACTCGGCAATGTAACCATGCCCACCGAACACTTGCACCCCGTGGCTGGCTGATTCCAGACCAGTTTCAGTCAGAAACGCTTTGGCGATAGGTGTCAGCAGTGACAACAGATCTTCAGCTTCCTGTTTTTCTTCTGCTGTTTTTGCCAATTTGGAACGATCCACCTGCTGAGCAGCAAAATAGATCAGTGCACGACCACCCTCTGCAAAGGCTTTCTGGGTCAGCAGCATGCTGCGTACTGCCGGGTGAACAATAATTGGATCAGCGGCTTTATCCGGATTTTTCGGTCCACTCAAGGCACGCATCTGCAAACGGTCACGCGCATAGGCGAGCGAGTTTTGAAAGCCCCACTCTGTATGTGACAAGCCCTGCAAGGCTGTACCGATGCGTGCTGTATTCATAAAGGTGAACATGCAATTCAGGCCCTTGTTCGGCGGACCGATAAGATAACCTGTAGCACTATCAAAATTCATCACACAGGTGGCGTTGCGTGAATACCCATCTTATGTTCTATAGAGCCACAGCTAACTGCATTACGCTCACCGATACCGCCTCAGCATCAGGAATAAATTTTGGCACAATGAACAGCGAGATACCCTTGGTACCCGCAGGCGCATCCGGCAGACGCGCCAGTACGATATGAACAATATTACCGGTCAGGTCATGCTCACCTGCCGAGATGAAGATTTTGGTGCCACTAATCCGGTAGCTACCATCATCAGCGGGTTCAGCTTTGGTACGCAGCATACCCAGATCAGTACCACAGTGTGCTTCAGTCAAACACATGGTGCCAGTCCACTCACCTGACACCAGCTTGGTCAGATAGATCTGCTTCTGTTCCTGAGTGCCATGGGCTTCGAGGTATTCATAGCACCATGCTTAATCCTGGATACATACTCCAGGACCAATTGGCACTGCCGACCATTTCATTGATAAAAATACCCAGAGATTCCGGCAATCCCTGACCACCCCATTCTGGGTCATGGGCCAGTGAAGGCCAACCGCCCTCCACAAAGGCGTTGTAGGCTTCAGCGAAGCCATCCGGTGTTTTAACCTCACCCTCGTTAAACTGACAACCCTGCTGATCACCCACCTGGTTAATCGGTGACAACACGCGCTCAGCAAATTTGGCGCCTTCTTCAAGAATCGCTGAAACCATATCCGGCGTCGCGTCTTCACAGCCAGGCAAACTCTGGTAATGCTGTTCCAACTCCAGCACGTCGTTGAGCATGAACTGCATATCGCGCAGGGGAGCTTTATATTCGGCCATAACGCAAACCTCGTTTTATCGTTATTGTACTTAAGTTATGTACAGAATGGACGAAGTGGGTCAATCTACCAATAACAAAAGTTACCAATATTACTGACAAAAGCGCTCTGACAGATTACAGCGCTATTACGATTAGATGCTTTAACCCACAAAAAATGCGGCTAACAACGAATGTCAGCCGCATTTTTAACGACAAAGGCCACCAACTGGTTAAGCTGTCTATTTTGCATTTTCATCAAACAAATCCGGTGAAGAGGTCAGCTCCGGATGCGGTTTCAGGAAAGCCGTTAGCGCAGGTAGCAGGATCAGTGCCCCCAGCATGTTCCACAGGAACATAAAGGTCAGCAGAATGCCCATATCGGCCTGAAACTTGATCGGTGAGAAGACCCAAAGCACCACCCCGATAGCCAGGGTTAACCCGGTAAAGGCCACCGGCTTTCCAGTTGTTCTTAGGGTTTCAAAATAGGCATCGGTAAGCTTCATGCCCTGCTCAAGGTAGTTACTCAGGCGCGAATAGATATAAATGCCATAATCCACACCTATGCCGACACCCAGTGCAATCACTGGCAAGGTGGCCACCTTCACGCCGATACCCATAACGGCCATCAGCGCCTGACACAACAAAGAGGTGAGCGCCAGCGGCAGAATAATACACAGCACCGTCTTGAATGAGCGGAAAGTCAGCAGACACAGCAAACTGACAACACCATAAACCCAGGCCAACATTTCGTACTGCGCACGGGCAATCACCTGATTGGTGGCCGCTTCAAAACCACTGTTACCAGCCGCCAGTTCAAAACGCAGCCTGTCTGAATTGTAATCTGCAGCAAACAACTCTACCTCTTGGCTAACACGACTCAAGGTATCAGCCTTATGGTCATCCAGAAACAAAATCACCGGCAGTAAGGAGCAGTTAGCATTCATCAAGCCACCTGGTACATAAGCCAGTGAGGCATTAATAACAAACTGATTGCGACTCACAGCACGCCATTTAGGATTACCCTCATTCAAACCGGCGGTGATGCGCTTGGACAGATCAGCCAGAGAAATACTCGACTGCACGCCCGGCACCGATTGCATATGATGCTGAAAACGCTCCACTGATGACAGCGTATTGAAATGACTGCACTGCTCAGGTTGTGTCACCGCCATCACCACAAACACATCGCTGGATGTGGAGTAGTTGGTGGTGACAAAGTCATTATCAACATTGTAACGTGAATCAGCCCGTAACTCCGGCGCACCCTTATCCAGGTCGCCTATCTGCAAATTCCGCGCGGTGTAGGCACCAACAACCACCAACATCAGCGCAACAATCAATGCGGTGGAGGCTCCCTTACGGGTGGCAAACCAGGTCAGCAGGCGCCAATGCTCACCCCCCTGATCTGACTGCATCTGCGCATGGCGTATGGCCCGTTCTCCCACCCCAAGATAGGACATCAGCAAGGGTAGCAACAACAGATTGGTCAGAATGATTACCGCCACCCCCAGAGAAGCGGCCACAGCCAGCTCCTGTATAACCTGAATATCGATGACCATCAGGGTAAAGAAGCCTATGCCGTCCGACACTAATGCTGTGAGTCCAGGAATGTAAAGTAAGCGAAACGCACCTCGTGCGGCATGCCATTTATCCGGGTTACTAAGGCTTTCAAGGCGGATACTGTTAACAATTTGCACCCCGTGGCTCACGGCGATAGCAAACACCAGGAAAGGCACCAGCATGGAATAGGGATCTATGCCATAACCCAGTGCATTCAACAGACCCAACTGCCAGATAACAGCAATCAACGAGCAGGCCAACGGAATCAAGGTACCGTTTATGCTGCGCGAATAGAGATACAGCAACACCAGGGTAATCACAATCGCCAGTGCAAAGAACAGCGCCACCTGCTTGGCACCTTCGATCAGATCCCCAATGATTTTAGCGAAGCCGGTAATATGTATACTGATATCATCTGTCTGATAGGCATCCCTGACCAGCGTTTCCAGACGTTGAGAAAAGGCATTGTAATCCAGACTTTCGCCTGTCTCCGGATCAAAATCCAGCAGCGGTACTTCAATGATGGCCGAGCGGAAATCATTCGCTACCAACCGGCCAACCTGACCGGAGCGCAATGTATTAATGCGCAACTGATCCAAACTCTCGGCACTGCCATCGTAATCCGGCGGTATAACCGGCCCCCCAACAAAGCCCCGCTCCGTCACTTCAGTCCAACGCACATTCGGCGTCCAGATAGACTGCAGGGCTGAACGATCCACCCCAGGAATAAAGAACAACTCATCGGTCACGCGACGCAGCACATCCTGATACTCGGCATTAAAGATATCCTCACTCTGGGTTGCCACGGCGACGCGGACACTGTTCCCTAATCCGGACAGGTCATTTTGATAAGTCAGGTAATTCTCAACATAGGGATGACTGGTAGGAATCATTTTCACAAAACTGGCATCCGGACGGATCTGCACCGCCTGCCAGCCCAGCACCAGTGTCACCAGTACAAATAACGACAATACCCAAAGCCGGTGATGAAACAACAGCGCTTCCACCCACTGTTCAGAACGACGAATAGGCAATAACAAAGTCTGTGCCAAACGCTTCATTGGCCGTCTCCCTGTGGCAGATACGTGTAAATACCTTGCTCACCGGCAAGAACCCACCCAGCAGGTATGGCGACAACAGCATTGAAATGGCGCCTGACCCGCGTATTTAACTCTGCCAGATCGGCATATTGTTCACCACTTAACAACGTGCCGCCTAGTCCGACAATCGCCAGTTGCTGACTATCACTAAACCCGCCCATAAAGCTAACCGTGGTGTCTACCGGTACAGCCTCCCAGTCAAAGCCCCCATCTGCACTGACAAACAAGTGACCGCGAAGGCCGAGCGCAAACAACTCATCACGATGTGAAACCAGATCAAAAAAAGATCCCTGATAAGGGGAAGGGAGTGCATACCAACTATCCCCCTGATCGTCCGAACGCATCAGCAAACCGGCTTCTCCGGCAATAACCAGTGCCCCATTAAGCTGTGTGATCGCATTTAAGTGCATCTGATCAGGATTAGGCAGTCGTTCGCTGATAAGCTGCCAGCTCTCGCCCGCATCTGTGGTTTTCAGTGCAGTCCCGTAGGCTCCCAGAAGAAATCCGGTTTCAGCATTCTCAAACCAGACATTCAGCAAGGGATTTGCAGGCCCCTCTTCCAAAGCAAACTCTGCATCGTCAAGCGCGAACTGCAAATCCTCTTCGACATATGGGTCTTCCGAGGGTGTTTCTGCCAGAGCATCCAGCTGCGCATGCAAACTGGCCACTTTTAACTGATTGATCTGATCACCATCAAGCTGCAAGGTCCAGCTTGCTCCCGCATCATCACTTCGCAGTAGTACGCCATCATGACCCGTAGCCCAGCCACGTTGTGCGGAGGTAAAATGTACCGAGGTCAGCAGCGTGGTCACGGGGACACTGGATTGCTGCCATTGTTGACCCTGATCATCAGAATAGATCACCACACCCAGATCTCCGACCGCAACCAAACGATCATCCGCACGGGCTATGTCGGTCAACATCACTGAAAAAGCGGCATTGGTCTGGGGTGATGGTTGCTGCAATCGGTCGGGCAGACCGGCTGCTAGCGGCAATACGATAAAACTGATCCCCAGAAGGCTCAGTTTCATTAAAGGCTTTAGTGTATTCAGCATGGTTGT
>NZ_JRLB01000087.1 GCF_000764495.1 Nitrincola sp. A-D6 | reverse complement strand
CAGCCTGATCCCCGGTAGCGATTCCGGTCAGGCGGGAGCGTTGATTCATCATCCAGCTCACCAGCTTAAGTGCAGGATGGCGCCCTTCAATACGGACATCAAACCGTCCCCATTGGTCGCCCTGTTTGGCGCTCAAGGCAGCACAGATTAGTGCCGCAGCCTTGTCCGGCAGGCGGGTATCGACATGTAAAAACACTAAACGCTCAGTGGTAGCCTGACTGGCTCCCAGATTCATTTGCAGGGCCCGGCCAGGGCTGAATGCAATACGTGCATTCCCGCAGCATGCAACTGAGCCACTGAGTCATCCTGGCTACCCCCATCGACAAAGATCAATTCACAGCCCTGCAGACAGAGCGCCTGTAACCCTGGCAGCTCACGTCTGAGCGTCTCTGACTCATTCAGAATGGGTAGAATAATAGAAATGTTGCTGCTTTAGTCATTAAACGCCTTGATAAATGTAGTATCCAGCCAGTGTTTCCATTGAAGCACCCAGGCCCCATGAGCCGTTAAAGGTCCCCAGGAAAGCAGCGCCTTGCCATCAGCGGTATTTAATAAGTATAAGCTCACCGGGCGCGGCTTATAGAGCTTGAGTGAGCGCCCACTCGCTGCCGCTACTAAGTTATGACGCAACACGCCGCCGGCTTTGACAGCATGCACACCGGATTTTTCCACTGGCTTATCCAGGCGGCTGGCGACATCACCTACAGCAAACACCTCTGGATGCGACACACTTTGCTGACAGGCATTCACCGCGATAAAGCCGTCCCCGGCCAGAGACACGCCCGCTGCGGCTAACCAGTCAGGGGCGCGGGCACCGGTTGTAGCAATCAGCAGATCCACACTCAGTTGTTTGTCTCCAACCTGAAGTTTACCCGGTTCGATCGCACTGGCACGCGAGGCAATCACGGCAATACCCTTATGCTGGAGCAGTTGCATCAATCGACGCTGCACCGCACTGGCATGCCCGGCTAACACCCCGCTCTCACCCGTGATTAATTGTATCGCCGGACGCAAACCACGCGTTAGTAATGCCTGCTGAACAGCCATGGCGATTTCAGCACCTGCTGCACCACCGCCAACCACAGCCGCCGATACTAAGTCACCTGGAACAAAGGCAGCAAACAACTGCTGGCTGCGTTGGTAAAAGTGATCCAGTGGTTTAATAGGTAACAGCACATCGCCTAGCGTCTGCAGATCACCCAGCTGCGTTTCACTGCCGGTATTAACCGACAGCAAATCATAATGCAGTGTTTGACCATCGCTAAGACCCAGCAAACGCTGATCCGCAACCCAGTATTCCAGTGCAGCTGTAATGAGTTCTACACCCGCACGTCGTGCCATACTGGCCAAATCCACACGGCAATCCTGCAACCTGTAATCGCCAGCCAACAAACCTGGCAGCATCCCCGAGTAGTACTGCCAGGGAGAGGGCGACACCAGCAGCACCTCTAATTCAGCGGGCTTATGCTTAATTAAATGCTTTAGCACCCGCAGATGGGCATGACCCCCACCCAGTAATATCAGGCGTTTTGGCACAGCAACTCCTTAGGCCCTGTTTATACTCACTCTATTTATATTAAAGTCGGATTCAGTTGGGTTTCCTTACAGGGTTAGTGTAAGTTTTAACCTTTACCCGCGACTCAGTAGTAACGTCTGCTGGCAATAAACCAGACAGACTCGATTTATGTACGCAGTCTATTAGGAAAACAGCATGACAGATATAAAAATCGGCATCCTTGGCGGCAGTGGCTTGTACGATATGCCCGACCTTGAGGATCGTCAGGAACATCAGCTCACGACTCCCTACGGCACCCCTTCGGATAGCCTTATTAGTGGCCGGATACAGGGCATCCCGGTGGTTTTTCTGGCACGCCACGGGCGAGGACACCGGCTGTTACCCGGTGAAGTGCCCTACCAGGCCAACGTGTATGCAATGAAACAACTGGGCGTGCGTTACCTGATCTCCTTTTCAGCAGTCGGCTCCTTAAGTGAGGAAATTGCCCCGCTGGACATGGTACTACCGGATCAATATATCGATATGACCCGACAACGCCCGAATAGTTTTTTTGGCGCCGGTGCCGTGGCTCACGTGTCCATGTCTGAACCTGTCTGCCCGGCCCTGACCCACCTGCTCGCCAACGCCGTACAGCAACTGACTGGCGATGATGCCGTCAGACTGCATCAGCATAAAACCTATATCTGTATAGAGGGACCGCAGTTCTCCACTCAAGCCGAGTCACACTGGTACCGCAGTATGGGTGCTGGCATTATCGGTATGACCAATATGCCGGAAGCACGTCTGGCGCGCGAAGCGCAAATAGCCTACGCCTCTTTGGGCATGGTGACAGACTTTGATTGCTGGCACCCTAAAGAACCCCATGTCAGCGCGGATTATGCCATCGACAATCTGATGAAAAATGCACAGAGAGCAGAAAAAATTGCACTAAACGCAATCAAACTACTGGCACAAAGCTGGCCAGAATCGATAGCTCACAATGCCTTGGCCAGTGGCTTGGTGACACCACTGGACGTGATGGATAGCACAACCCGTGAGCGCATCAGCCTGTTGTTAAAATAACAGTTAAAATAACAGTTAAAATAGCAGTTAAAATAACCGTGACAGTCATAGTTATGAGAGCGCCCCCCCGCAACTGCTACCTTGCCCGGCGGTACAACCGTAACAATGGTCTGCCACTTTGATTGGCAGGCCGGTTAGATCCTGCTCAAGATAATCACGTAAATGCTGGGGTTCAGCAGAGTTTCCCGCATGGAGTTTAAGCTGCTGGTTAAAATCGCAGTCGTAAACCTGCCCCAGATAATCCACTGACAGCGTGTTGCGGCACATCAGGTCGGGTAGCGTGGCGGCATTGAAGTTATCTTTTAATAGCTGCATATAGCTATCGAACTGCCCCTTGCTGATCAGGGTGCTGCCAAAGCGTTGAATCGGCATATTCGCCAGGGTGTAAAGCTGATTGAACTGAATTCCAAAGTGCGCCTTCAATTCACGTTTGTAGGCCGCTTCAAGTTCAACTTGCGAAGGTGGCAGCGCTGGCCCCAAGGGTTATACACCAGATTCAAGGTCAACCCGGTACCTTCCAGGCCATAACCCAGTGCATTCAGTTGTTGTAACCCGGCGATACTGGCATCAAAAACTCCGTTTCCTCGCTGTGCATTGACATTATCGGCCGAATAGCAGGGTAAAGAGGCCACAATATCGACCTGTTGCTCAGCCAAAAAGGCCGCCATGCTCTCAAAACCAGGTTCGGACAGGATAGTAAGATTACAACGATCAATTACTGTCACACCACGCTGACGTGCTTCCCTGACCAGCCATTGAAAACGCGGATGCAGCTCAGGTGCTCCGCCGGTAATATCCAGCGTGTGGATATCCGGGTGCTGATCGAGCATTTGCAGTAGCAGCTCCAATGCCTCATCGCTCATCATTTCAGTGCGTTTGGGACTGGAAGCAACATGGCAGTGAAAACAGGATTGGTTGCACTTGAGGGTAATATTCGCCTGCAGCACACCCAATCCCTCTCGCTGTAGAGGCGGAAGTCTGTTGCTATCAATAGTGGCAGGGTATCTTTCATCTTATTATCCTGAATCGTGTATTACCGTGACTGTATGACTACCTAGTCGTGACAGGATAGGATTCCTTACACTCTGCTACTGTTTTATGCCTGATGCAGTTGCAGTGCGGTTTTTTGTTCATCACTCAGCGGTAACGCTTTAGCAGCGGCAAAATCATAACGCACCATTACAGCTTCGCCTTTGGCTCCAAGTACTCCCTGCTGCCAGGCTTCCTGATGTACGCTGAAGGAGCTGCTACCGATGCGGCTGACGGTGGTACGAATTTCGACATCCTTGCCATAAAACAGTTCACCAACGAAATCCACCTCAATGCGTGCCAGTATCAGCTGCCATTTTTTCATATCCAGATCGGGCGTAAAAATACGGAAAAGCTCATTCCTGGCCCCTTCAAACCACTGCGGCACACGGGTGTTATTGATATGCCCCAGGCCGTCGGTATCGTAAAATGCGGGCGTCACTGTTTGTGTAAACATGGATGATTCCTTGAATAGGTTCCTGAGATAAGTATCTTGAATAATCAGTTTGTTAACCAGGGCCTGAGTATATCACGACATGCTAAAGAAACACCGAGGCGGGCAAACAACAGATACAACCCGGCCAGCTTACGATGCAAAAACAACGCGTCAACCGGTGGTGAGTGCCAGTACCCCTCACGCATACTCAAAGCCATACCCTGATCACGTAACCGCCGCGCCAAATCCGTGGCGGCAAAGTCATAATTATCTGAACGCAAGGGTTCCAGGCTAATTCAAAGAGTTTAAGTACGGCTTCCTGCTGTGAGGCGGTTACCTGCTCACTAAAGTAGCCAATCTGCGTAGCGGCATCTAAGAGTTGCTGACGGTCCTGAATTAGCTCGGCATGGAAAAGTTGACGGTAAGCAGCTACCAGCTCGGGGGAGTAATGACGAGTGGCGCCAAAATCCAGCAACACCAGCTGGCCGTTATCAGGATCATAGAGGAAGTTGGCAAAATTAGGATCTGTCTGGACGTGGCCGAACTCAAACAGCTCACGAAACAACAACTGCAGTAACAGCCCGGCACAGCGATTACGTTCCGCCAATGGATAAGTCATCAGCGACTCAACCGCTACACCCTCCTCAAACGACATCACCAGCAGATTTTCACTGCAAAGTTCCGTATAGCATTGTGGCACTCTGAAGCTCGGATCATCGGCCAGTAAGGCTTTATAAGCCAACAGGTGCTGTGCTTCCAGGTGATAGTCTGCTTCGGCATGTAGCTGATCTTTAGCCTCCTGAATCAGCTCATCCGCGATCACACCAGCAGGCAGGAGCCGCGACATTTTCAGCAGGGTCATGACATTATCTACGTCTGAATCGATGCTCTGGCGTACGCCCGGATACTGTATTTTCAGCGCCAAGGCCTGACCCTGGTGATCCAGCGCTTTGTGCACCTGTCCAATGGAAGCGGCAGCAACCGGAGTAAAGCCAAACTGACTGAAATGCGACTGCCAGTCCTCACCCATTGCACCTTCTAATACGCCAGCAAGCTGCAACATCGGCATAGGATTTGCTCCAGCACGTAGTACCGACAACAACTCAGACAACTCAGGGGGAAGCAAATCACCGGCATCCATTGATAAGAGTTGACCAACTTTCATCGCCGCGCCACGCAGGTGTGAAAGTTTATCGGCCACACGGCGAACATTAGCCGGGGTAATCAGCAGGTCGCGGGAAGACGGACGTTTGCCCGAGGCCATCTGACGTGCGCCTCTGCCAGCATACCGCCCGCCAGGCGCGTTGCCAAACCACCCATGTGTGCCATGCGTGAGATTCGCCCTGCCGGTACGGCACGATAAGGTGTTTTTTTCATGACCTGCTCCTTTTCACTGCATTACGTGCAGCAAGGCATTTCAGCTCACTATTGAGTACGCTTGGCTGGTCAGAAAATATCGCGTGGCGACAGGGGCTCACCTTCTGTATCACCATCGGGCCGGGCCTGAATAGGTAACGCCTGCTCATCCTGCCCGCGTTCTATAATGATTTCCACACGACGATTGCGGGCACGATTAGCCTCAGAGTCATTCGGCACACGCGCCTTAGTTGAGGCATAACCTGAAACCGTAAAGCGAGACTCATTCACGCGCCGGTCTGCAAACAGCTCATGCGCAACGGCCAGCGCACGTGCGGCAGAAAGATCCCAATTCGAGGTAAATTCCCGCCCAGTGTAAGGAATGGAGTCAGTATGTCCTTCTATTGCCACAGCACCCGGTATGGTAATCAAAACATCTCTGATTTTTGCCAGCACCGTATATAGTCATCTTCGACATAGGCTGAACCACGCGCGAACGAGCCTTGCTCTCTGAGGCGGATAATCACTTTAGTACCCTCCGTTTCGACTTCGACAGCCCCTTCACCTATCTCGGTCGTTAATGCCATAGAGAACTGAATGGCATCCTGTCGCGCTTGTTCTTCCTGGGCTTTTTGCTGCTCTTGATCCACTGCAGACTCGCGATCATGCACCACGGCCTCACCCTCCTGTGAACGCACATCCAGGTATGCAGCTCAACTGCGGTGGTCATCTGTCGCACTTCATTCAGCGGGGTGGGTTCAGGACGGCCAGGGCTAAACTCCTGGGCAATAATCGATGTACCTTTAGGAATATCTTCTACTTTGATCTGTGCTTGTACACCAAAGGCTTCACGCATGGATCCGGCTAGCTGTTTGAAGCGCAACACATCCATTTCCGAAAAGGACAACAAGAGTACAAAGAAACACATCAGCAATGACATCAGGTCGCCAAAAGTTGCCAACCAGGCAGGCAACCCGGGCTTACAGGGTTTACAGTTGCATTCTTCCTCAGCACTCATAAACGCTTATTCCTCAGCTTTCTCAGCATTGGCAAAACGTTTTTTCTCCGGTAGGTAGTTACGCAGCATCTGATCAATAACACGCGGGTTCTGCCCGGCCTGAATCGCCAGCAAACCATCGATGATCAGGGAATTATTAAGGGCTTCCTGATCACGACGCAGGTTCAGCTTGTCAGCCACAGGAATAGCGAACATATTCGCCATCATAGCGCCATAGAGTGTAGTCAAAAGCGCAACGGCCATCGCCGGACCGATGGCTTTGGGGTCATCCATATTCGACAGCATCGCCACCAGACCGATCAGGGTGCCGATCATGCCCATGGCAGGGCCTACATCTCCCAGGGCAGCAAAAATTCTGGCTCCAAAATCATGGCGATCATAGGTCAGCCTGGCTTCTTTATTCAGCAGTTGTTTTACCACCTCGGGATCATGGCCATCGACTAGCAGTTGAATGCCGCGCTGCATAAAATCACTGGAGACCTGTTTATCTTCCAGAGACAAGAGCCCACCTTTGCGGGCCGCATCAGCCATATCCACAGTTTCAGCGATAATATCTTCAGGATTGACGGCTTTAAACATGAACGCCTTGGCGGCAACTTTACCCGCTCCAAGAAATTGCGCCAGGGTAAACTTCATCAGCACAACAAAAATGCTTCCCCCTAACACGATTAAAAGAGAGGGTGGGTTAATAAATACCCCTACATCACCACCTAACACCATCGCCATGATAATGATCGCGAAGGAGCCGATAATACCTACGATTGTTGCTATATCCACGAACAGACCTCAAAGTACGGCAGCCAGGCTTTAATATCACTGCTTTTCGTGCCGATAATACCAGATTTATACAGTTGTTCACCCGATATTTCAGTATTTCCTGTTAAACTCAGATTGACCCAACGACTCAGGTTGGGTAATTTGCAGCGTTATTTCCCAAAGGTTGACCCTCATGTCAGACACCGATGACAAGCACAGTTTTGAAACCTCAATGCAACGCCTGGAAACACTGCTCAGTCAGATGGAAGAAGGCAAACTAAGCATTGAAGAATCCTTGCACGCCTTTGAAGAAGGCATACGCCTGACCCGCCAGTGCCAGCAGACTCTTGAGCAGGCTGAACAGAAAGTAAAATTGCTGACTGAAGAAGCAGGTGACATTAAAGCGGTTCCTTTTGATTCCCATGAGAGTGACTCTTGAAGCTTGAGCAAAAACTCCAGACCCTGGCATCACGCAATCAACAGGTATTGCAAGATTACCTGACGGACCAGGACAGCATACACCCGCCCCTGCAGCAAGCCATGCTCTACAGCTTGCTCAATGGCGGTAAGCGCATACGTCCCATACTGGTGTATCTGGCCTGTGAGTTTTGTGGCGGTAGCTCCGAACAAGCTGATCTGCCTGCTGCGTCCATAGAAATGGTTCATAGCTACTCACTCGTGCATGATGACTTACCCGCCATGGACAACGATGAACTTCGCCGCGGCAAGCCAACCTGCCATATCGCCTTCGATGAAGCCACCGCCATTCTCGCTGGTGATGCACTGCTGACCAGCGCTTTTGAGCTGCTCAGCCAGCCGGGAGACAGGTATCAACCGGCACAGCAACTGGCGATGATACAGTGCCTGAGCCGTGCCGCAGGTGAGCGTGGCATGGTACAGGGTCAGGCCTTCGACCTCAGCCATGTCGGCAAACCCCTATCTCTGGAAGCCTTGCAACAGATGCATGCGCTGAAGACGGGTGCACTGATCACCGCCGCATTGGAATTGGGTGCCCTGGCGGCCTCCAGCACGCAATCTGAAAAACTTAACGCTCTGAAAGCATTTGGTCAGTACATAGGCCTGGCATTTCAGGTTAAGGATGACCTGCTGGATATCGAAGCGGATACAGCCACTCTCGGCAAGCCAGCGGCTCTGACCAGGCACGCAACAAACCTACCTATCCAGCGCTGCTTGGGCTGGAGCCCTGCAAAACCTTGTTGCAGCAGTTGTTGCAGCAGGCAGAGGCCATACTAGAGCCCTATGGGGAAGCCGCTACGCCTTTACTTGAACTGGCCAACTATATTGTAAGACGTAGCTACTGATGCTGGATAAACTCCCGGACACGCCACCCACAACCGTCTTGCTGGACCAGATTCAGTCTCCAGCCGATCTGCGCTGCCTGTCTGTCGAGCAACTTCCGGTATTGGCAGAAGAGCTGCGCCACTGGCTGCTTTACAGCGTGGGGCAAACCGGGGGGCATTTCGGTGCCGGTTTAGGGGTCACTGAATTAACTATAGCGCTGCATTTTCTGCTTAACACCCCGGAAGACAGTTTGATCTGGGATGTTGGGCACCAGTGCTACCCGCATAAAATCCTCACCGGGCGCAAAGATCAAATGCTGAGCATGCGCCAGCAGGCCGGGCTGGCTCCCTTTCCAAAGCGCGATGAAAGCCGCTATGACTGCTTTGGCACCGGCCATTCAAGCACTTCCATCAGTGCGGCCCTGGGCATAGCCTTAGCGGCCCAACTGCAACAACAGGCACGTAAAAGTGTTGCTGTCATAGGTGATGGTGCGATGACGGCGGGCATGGCATTTGAAGCCTTAAACCATGCCGGACACACAGGTGCCGATCTACTGGTTATACTCAATGACAATGATATGTCGATCTCCCGCAACGAGGGAGGGCTGGCAACCTATCTGGCCAACAACCTGCGTAACCGAATAGCGGGCGCCACAACCGCCGCACTTTTCGAAGCCTGGCATTTCAGTACACCGGCCCCGTCGATGGCCACGATTTTGAGCAGCTTTTGCCAGCATTGCAGCAAGCACTGAACCGTTCCGGACCACAGTTTGTGCATATCATCACCCGTAAAGGCAAGGCTACGCCCCGGCAGAAGCCGACCCGGTTGGCTTTCATGCCATCACCAAAATTGAACCCCTGCATAAGCCACCAACTTCCCGGCGCCTGCGTTACTGCAATATTTTTGGGCAATGGCTGGTGGATAAAGCCGCTGTGGATAGTCGTCTTTGCGCTATCACCCCGGCGATGTGTGAAGGTTCGGACCTGATGGCGTTTTCTCAGCAGTATCCACAACGCTATTTTGATGTCGCCATTGCAGAGCAGCATGCGCTGACCCTGGCTGGCGGGCTGGCCGTGGGTGGAATGAAACCGGTAGTGGCTATCTATTCCACCTTTCTGCAACGTGCCTATGATCAACTGATACACGATATCGCCATACAAAAACTGGATGTGCTACTGGCTATCGACCGTGCCGGGTTGGTCGGTGAAGACGGTGCCACCCACGCCGGTTGCTTTGATATCGCTTATTTGCGCTGTTTGCCTGGATTACAGATCCTGACTCCGTCCTGTCATGCTGAACTGCAACGTATGCTCGACTATGCCTACGACACACCCGGCCCGGTAGCGGTACGCTATCCCAGAGGCAGTGAAACGGCCCAGCTGAGCAATCTGCCGGACCCTGTAGCCTTACCTGGAGCCCGGCTTTTACGACAGGGTCAACGCGCCGTGCTGCTGAACTTTGGGCCACTACTGGATCAAGCGATGTGTGTTGCCAATGAGCTCAATCTGACACTGGTAGACATGCGTTGTGTCAAACCGCTGGATACACATCTACTCACCCATCAGGCAAACACCCATCCACTGATCATCACACTGGAAGACCATGCGGTTCAGGGTGGAGCGGGAGCTGCCGTTAGTGAGTGGTTACATACTGAAGAGCACAACAATCAATTGCTGATGCTGGGCATACCAGATCAATGGATAGAACATGCCAGCCGTGATGAACAACTGGCACTGTGCGGACTGGATAGTGCGGGTATTCTGGCTGCAATACAGACGCGCTTAAACGATCACTCCTGATCGCGGAAGTGTTCATCCTGCATCATGTGCCCGAGCTTGCCCATTTTGGTCTGCAAGTAACCTTCATTATGAAAGTTTTTACCTACCTGTAACGATACCCGCTCAGCCACAGTAACGCCCGCCGCTTCCAGCGCTTTGACCTTGCGTGGATTATTAGTCATCAGACGCACGGCGTTGATGCCCAGGTGTTTCAACATCGGTAAGCAGATACTGTAATCGCGCATATCAGCCGCAAAACCCAGTTGCTCGTTGGCTTCAACCGTGTCAGCGCCCTGATCCTGTAGATGATAGGCCTTGATTTTGTTCAGCAAACCTATGCCGCGGCCTTCCTGGCGCAGATACAGCAGCACGCCCCGGCCTTCTGCAGAAAAATACGCCGCAAGGCTTCCTGGAGTTGAAAACCACAGTCGCAACGCAGGCTGAACAGCGAGTCGCCGGTCAGACACTCGGAGTGCATTCGTGTCAGTACCGGGGTGTCACCACTGACATCACCACACACCAGAGCGACATGCTCTTTACCGGTAGCCGTATCTTCAAACCCCACCATGGTAAAGGTTCCCCAAGGGTCGGCAGTTTAGAATCAGCAACAAACTCAACAGACAAGATCAGTACCTGTTAATAGAAAAAATAAAGTAAACACTGAATGATAACCAGTGCATAAATACCAGCGATAACGTCGTCCAGCATAATGCCCATGCCGCCACTGACACGCTGGTCTACCCAGCCGATTGGCCAGGGTTTCCAGATATCGAACAGGCGGAACAGCGCAAATCCCAACAGCACCCAGAACCAGTGCAGAGGCACCGCAAACAAAGCGATCCACAGACCAACAAACTCATCCCAGACAATACCACCATGATCGTGCACACCAATATCTTCTGCGGTCTGATGGCACAACCACACACCGATAACGAAAGCGACGATCAGTGTCAGCAGATAGGCATCCGTCGACAGGGGTGCCAGAAACAGCCATAGTGGAATGGCTGCCAGGGTTCCAAAGGTACCCGGAGCGACAGGTACGGCACCACTACCAAAACCAAACGCGGCGAAGTGTACCGGATTGTACCAAACTGAGGCTGGCGTTTTTTCAGTCATGTGTTCTCCTGAAGTGATCATACCCTCCCTGACGCACCTGACTCAGAGGTACAGGCTGCCCCTCTTCCAGCAGACACAGGGTGGGGGCTGCAATAATACGACCTATGGCTGTCAGCGGAACCGCCAGATTAGTCGCCAGAGCCTGTGCCTGCTCCCAGTTAGCCGCCGGAATAGTCAGACATAATTCAAAATCTTCGCCACCCGTCAAAGCCCAGTCACGCAAGCGCAACTGATCCTGACTGAAATTTCTCAACGCTGCTGATAATGGCAGTGTTGTGAGTTCTAACTCAGCACCTAATTGACTGGCCTGTAAAAGATGCCCTAAATCAGCCAACAGGCCATCAGAAATATCGATGGCACTGTGAGCTAAGGGTGCCAGTTGCTGAGCCAACTGCAAGCGCGGCTCAGGCCGGTAGAAGCGTTGCCGCAACCAATCAACATCAGCCATAGCAGCTTTTTGTGGATGCAACAGACTTTCCAGGCCTGCACGACTGTCGCCCAGTGTACCAGTGACAGCAATAATGTCATCGACCTGTGCATTGTTACGTTGTAGTGCAAGACCCGGTTTAACCGATCCCTGTACTGTCAGCGTCAGTGCCAGTGGGCCACGGGTTGTGTCACCGCCAACCAGGATAATACCCAACTCAGCAGAGCGCTGTGCCAAGCTACCGCAAAGGCCTCAAGCAGCTTTCCGATACATCGGGAAGTGTCAGTGCCAGGGTATACCAAAGCGGCCTGGCACCCATAGCCGCCAGATCACTCACCGCAGCACCCAGTGCACGCTGAGCAATACGATCGGCGGGTGCATCAGCCAGAAAGTGTATGCCGGCGACCAGGGTGTCCACGGAAACCACCAGCAACTCACCCTCGGGGAGTTGCAGCAAGGCCGCATCATCACCAATTCCCAGCGTCACCGAACTGGAGGTGGGCTGGTTTCGGGCAAAGTAACGTTGGATCAGTTCAAACTCGCCCATTAACGCCCACGTTTTGCCATGACTTCAGCGGCACGTACTTTTTGCGCCAACTTATCCAGCACACCATTCACATAACGATGGCTTTCGGTCGCACCAAAGATTTTTGCCAGCTCAACACTTTCATTGATCGCCACCCGATAGGGTACATCCAGGCGTTCGATCAATTCATAGGCACCGATTCGGAGCACCGCCAGTTCCACCGGATCCAGATCCTCCACGGAGCGATCCAGAAACAGCGAATAGGCATCATCCAATGCTCTGGCTCTGGCTGTCACACCACGCAGCAGTTCACCGAACAGGGCGACATCGGTATCCGCCATATCATTATTGACACGAAACTGTGCTTCAATTTCATTCACAGGCTGTGCCGCCATCTGCCATTGATACAACGCTTGTAGCGTATAACTACGTGCATTGCGGCGCATTTCGGTACGCGACAGCTTACGTTTTTTCTCTGGGCCGGGTGTATCACTCATCTCTATCAAGCCTCTAGGCGACGCATCAGGCTAACCATTTCCAGCGCTGACATGGCGGCTTCTGCGCCCTTGTTACCTGCTTTGGTGCCGGAACGCTCGACCGCCTGTTCAATACTATTAACCGTCAGGATGCCGTTGGCAACCGGAAGGTCGAAGTCCATCATCACCTGCGCGATGCCCTTGGAGCTTTCAGCCGACACATATTCAAAATGGGGTGTACCGCCACGAATCACCGCACCCAGTGCGATAATGGCGTCATCACACTTCTGACCGGCAATCTTCTTTACCGCCAGGGGAATTTCAAAAGCACCAGGTACACGAATAATACGGATATTATCATCACTGACACCGTGACGTTTCAGCGTATCCAGCGCACCTTCAAGCAGGCTTTCAACCACGAATGCGTTGAAGCGGCCGACAACAATCGCAAATTTTCCATCGGCGCTGACAAAGTCGCCTTCATAGGTTTTTACTGACATAGTTAAGTTTCCGTTATTCGTCCTGGTAGGGAATATATTCTTCAATTTCCAGATCAAAACCGGAAATCGCATTAAATTTCATGGGTGAACTCATCAGGCGCATTTTTCCGACACCCAGATCCCGCAGAATCTGTGAGCCAGTACCAACGGTCAGGTATGCCCCTGACGCACTGACATTGACTTTAGAACGCGCCTGGCTGCCATTAAGTATCTGATCAACAGCATCACCCAGATCAATACGGTGACCACCGTCAAGCAACAGCACGACGCCCTTGTCTTCTTCAGAAACGCGGCGCAATGCGCGACGCATGGTCCATTTTTTCTCTTCGCTGGTAATCGCACCGACCACATCGCGCAGCACTTCTGAACGAATATGCACACGCACCAGTGTTGGATCATCGGCCTGAATATCACCTTTAATTAAGGCAAGGTGAGTACAGTTCTTAATCTCGTCACGGTAAGTAACATAACGAAAGGTACCGTATTCAGTGGGTAGCTCACCTTCCGCCTCACGGCTGATGGTGTGTTCGTTCAGAGTACGGTAATGAATCAGATCGGCAATAGTGCCAATTTTCAGCCCATGGCGTGCGGCAAATTTTTCCAGATCCGCACGACGTGCCATACTGCCATCATCATTCATCACTTCAACAATGGCCGAGGCCGGAGTCAATCCCGCCAGGCGCGGCAGATCACAGCCTGCTTCAGTATGACCCGCCCGACTCAATACACCACCAGGCTGTGCCATCAGTGGGAAAATATGGCCCGGCTGGACAATATCTTCAGGCTTGGCATCAGCTTTGACGGCGGTACGCACAGTATGCGCACGATCAGCCGCTGAAATACCGGTGGTCACACCACTGGCCGCTTCGATAGACAGGGTAAAGTTGGTGGAAAACTGCGCACCATTGCTTCTGACCATCAGTGGCAATTTAAGCTGCTCACAATGCTCACGCGTCAGCGTCAGACAGATGAGTCCACGCGCATGGGTGGCCATAAAGTTAATGTCTTCGGCACGGACTTTTTCAGCCGCAATAACCAAGTCTCCTTCATTTTCACGGTCTTCATCATCCATCAGGATAACCATTTTACCCTGGCGTATATCTTCAATCAGTTCTTCGGGGCTATTCAGCTCCATGGGGTATTCTCCGGATACTTATCTGCGGCTCATAAAGCCATATTCTGCCAGCTTTTCCAGGCTGACACCTTCACTGGCATGGGACTCTGCATAACTCTCATTGGTCGCTGAACCTGTCAGCAAACGCTCTAAATAACGTGCAATCAGATCCACTTCCAGGTGCACCTGCCGACCACTCTGGTAATGCTCCATAATCGTTTCCTGCGCGGTGTGCGGCACGATATTTAGCTCAAAACAATCACCCTTGACCGCATTCACTGTCAGGCTGACACCATCCACGGTAATAGAGCCCTTGTGAGCAATGTAACGGCTCAAGTCAGCGGGCGCCTTTAGCGTAAAACGGATGGAGCGGGCGTCATCATGACGCTCAATCACTTCACCCAGACCATCCACATGACCACTGACCAGATGCCCGCCCAGACGACTGGTCGGCATCAAGGCTTTTTCCAAATTCACCGGCTCACCAACCTTTAGCGACTCAAAGCGGGTATGTGCCAGGGTTTCGCGGGATACGTCCGCGACAAAACCATCTCCAGGCAACTGCACTGCTGTGAGACAAACTCCATTTACCGCAATACTATCACCCAGTTTAACATCACTCAGCGCGAGTTTCCCGGTACGCAGGGTTAACTGCATATCGCCATCTTTAATGCGCATATCAGCCACTTCACCGACGGCTTCAATTATACCTGTAAACATTTCAGCTCTCCGTTAATGACTGCAGGGTCATACGTATATCCTGGCCGAACTGGCGCAGATCGGTCATTTTCAGACGCCGTTGTTGTGACATTTGCGTTAGTGGCAGATCAACCAATGGCCGGGCATCACTACCCAGCAGAGTGGTAGCCATATAGACCACCATTTCATCGACCCGTTGCTGCGCGACAAAGCTGCCAGCCAATCGGGCACCGGTTTCCACCAGCACTTCATTACACTGATGTGCCTGCGCCAGATGCCGCAACAAAGCGTCAAGATCCAACTGACCATCGCGAAGTGGCAAGGATAATACCTCTACACCTAAATCTTGCAGCGCTTTGACTTTCGCTGTTTCAGAGGTTTCAGTCATCTCTGTCGTTACGATTATTACCGGACCTTCTGCAGCCAGAAGTTTGGCAGACAAAGGAATACGCAACTGAGAGTCCAACACCACACGCAAGGGCTGATGAGGAATACCCATTTCACCCAACAAACCGAGATCACGCACGGTCAATTGCGAATCATCCTGCAGCACCGATTCGATGCCGGTAATAATTGCCGAACTGCGGGCACGCAAGCGCTGTACATCGGCACGCGCCTCTGGCCCGGTAATCCACTGTGACTCACCACTTTGCATCGCTGTACGACCATCCAGACTCATTGCCAGCTTCACCCGCACAAAAGGACGCCCAAACTGCATACGCGAAATAAAGCCCGGGTTGATCAGTCTGGCCTGATCTTCCAGCAGCCCACTGGCCACCTCAATCCCCGCTTGCTGCAAGCGCTGCAAGCCCTGGCCAGCCACCAGTGGATTAGGGTCCTGCATGGCGACCACAACACGAGCAACGCCTGCGGCGATCAACGCATCGGCACAGGGCGGTGTGCGACCAAAATGACTGCAGGGTTCCAGAGTGACATAGGCGGTGGCTCCCTGCGCCTGACTACCGGCTTGTTGCAATGCCAGGGGCTCGGCATGTGGCTGACCCGCACGCTGGTGCCAGGCCTCACCGACAATCTGCCCTCGCGTACCAGCACACAGCCGACACGGGGATTGGGATGAGTGGAATAGAGTCCACGAGCGGCTAACTGCAGCGCACGACCCATATACTGGCGGTCATCGGCAGAAGCCATTACGCGTCTCCGCCTGTCTCTTTATCGGTTTGTTTACCTGAAGACAGCCGGTCGATTTCCTGGCGGAATTCATTGATATCCTGAAAGCTGCGATAGACGGAGGCAAAACGCACATAAGCGACCTGATCCAGCTGATGCAAGGCTTCCATCACCGCTTCGCCGACTTCGCGCGACGGCAGTTCACGTTCGCCAGTCGCTCGCAGGCGATGTTTGATACGCGTCAGACAGGCTTCGACATCTTCAACACTGACTGGACGCTTTTCCAGCGCGCGTTGAATGCCAGCTCGCAGTTTGTCTTCATCGAAAGGTTGGCGGGTACCATCATTTTTAATCACCTTGGGCATCAGCAGCTCAGCCGCTTCAAAGGTGGTAAAACGCTCATGGCAACTGATACATTCACGTCGACGCCGGATCTGCTGCCCCTCAGCTACCAGCCGGGAGTCAACTACCTTGGTTTCATGTTCGCCACAGAATGGACAATGCATCAGTCGCCTCGGAACCTAAAGAGCGTTAAACCTGACCTCACATCCGTAAAGTCAGAGTTGATAGTTACTTATAAACGGGGAAACGGGCACAAATCGCTTTAACCTGCGCCTTCACCTGCTCAATTGTTGCTTCATTGTTAATATCGTCAAGGATATCACAGATCCAGCCAGCCAGCTGTTCCACTTCGGCCTCTTTAAAGCCACGGCGGGTCACGGCGGGTGTGCCGATACGCAGACCAGAGGTGACAAACGGAGAGCGCGGATCATTGGGCACCGAGTTTTTATTCACGGTAATATACGCGCGACCCAGAGCAGCATCCGCATCCTTACCGGTGATATCCTTACGGATCAGGTCCACCAGGAACAGGTGATCTTCTGTGCCACCCGATACGATATCTATACCACGTTCCAGGAAGACTTTGACCATCGCCTGGGCATTTTTGACGACCTGCGCCTGATAGGCCTTCCACTCAGGCTCCATGGCTTCTTTGAAGCAAACAGCCTTGGCGGCGATTACATGCATCAAGGGGCCACCCTGAGATTCAGGGAAGACTGCAAAGTTAAGCTTTTTCTGCAGCTCTTCATCAGCACGCGCTGACAATATCAGGCCACCACGCGGACCACCCAGGGTTTTATGTGTAGTCGTGGTGACCACATCCGCCAGCTGTATCGGGGACGGGTAAACACCCGCCGCGACCAAACCAGCAATGTGTGCCATATCAACAAACAGATAGGCGCCTACTTTGTCGGCGATATCACGGAAACGCTGCCAGTCAACAATACGTGAATAGCAGAGAAGCCAGCAATAATCATGCGGGGTTTGTGCTCAAGCGCCAGCGCTTCAACCTGATCATAGTCGATCTCGCCAGTGGCTTCATTCAGACCATACTGTACAGCATTGTAAATACGACCAGAGAAAGACACAGAAGCACCATGAGTCAGGTGTCCGCCATGCGCCAGACTCATGCCCAGAATGGTATCACCCGGTTTACACAGCGCCATAAACACAGCGGCGTTTGCCTGTGAACCCGAATGCGGCTGTACGTTAGCATAGCTCGCCCCGAACAGCGCTTTGGCACGATCTATCGCCAGATCTTCAACGATATCAACATACTCGCAACCGCCGTAGTAACGCTTGGAAGGATAGCCTTCAGCATACTTGTTGGTCAGTTCAGAGCCTTGTGCCTGCATGACACGTGGACTGGTATAGTTTTCTGATGCGATCAGCTCAATATGCTCCTCCTGACGAGTCGCTTCTGACTGCATGGCAGACCACAGCTCCGGATCATAACCGGCAATAGACATAGTTTTGCTGAACATGACTTTCCTCTGTATTTAACCGAGCAGGCGCGGAAATCCGTACACCCCGAAAAAAGGAGCATATTATAGTACAAAGCCACCCCATAACGCACATGAAAGCGCATCATACACAATTGAATTTCCGTATTGGTGCTCAGCGACTGCATTGATGGCTATTGGCTCAGATTATCTTACATCAGGAACTTGATCACAGGTTAGTTAACCTGGTCAGCGAGTAATCTTGTGGTATAGTATTTAAAG
>NZ_JRLB01000086.1 GCF_000764495.1 Nitrincola sp. A-D6 | reverse complement strand
GCGAGCCTTGTTTGGGCATCATCGAGATGCCAGCGTTGGAAGAGTCTTGGGTGGGAATTAAAGGCCAGGGAACGTTTTTCAGTGATCGACGTAGCGAGGATAAACCCTGCCAGGTCAGTGCTTGCCGACAGCTATCCGAGGCGTGTTTTTACACCACATCGCTGTATTACTTTAGCGAAGCTGATCGCCGAGCCGTGGAACAGGTGATTGCACAGGTTGCTGTGCCGCGTTTTGGTGGTGATTGTTATGGTTATGGCTTGCTTGCATCCGGCTTGATTGATTTGGTGATTGAATCGCAATTGCAGCCGTTCGATTTTCTCTCCCTGATACCGATTATTGAAGAGGCCGGTGGCATAATAACGGATTGGCAGGGTGCCACACTGACATCAGCGTCGGATGGTCGCGTGATTGCGGCGGCGACACCGGAGCTGCATCAGCAGGCGATGCAGTGGTTAAATCAATACTGTGACTGAGAACAGGATCTATGTGGCACGAAGAACGACATCTACGTATCAGAACCCTTCTGGCAACCTTTGGGCGTATTAGTGTTGACCGGATCGTAACGGAAATGCAGGTCTCACGTGAAACCGCCCGTCGTGATTTGATGGACATGGAGGCTGCCGGGGAGTTGCGCCGAGTACGTGGTGGTGCGGTGGCAATCACGGACGCAGTGGAGCCGCCATTTGCCGAACGCGCACAGATCAGATTGAAAGAAAAGCGGCTGATAGCACGAACGGCAGCGGCTTTGGTCAGTGGTGGACAAACCCTGTTTCTGGATGCTGGCAGCACCACAACGCTGTTAGCTGAAGCACTGTCCGCCTTGAGTGGCCTGACACTGATTACCAATTCCATTGAGGCGGCGCAGAAGTTGCGTGAAGCCGATGGCATGGAAAATCGAGAGAATCGTATCGTATTGCTGGGCGGTGAGCTGAGTCGTGAACTGCCTGCGACGTTTGGCGCGGGTACTATCAATGAGCTGAGTCGCTATCATGTCGATGTAGCTATGTTGTCACCCTATGGTATAGATGCCGAGCAGGGAGCTGGCAGTTTTGATCTTCAGGAGGCTGAAAT
This sequence comes from Nitrincola sp. A-D6, assembly GCF_000764495.1. Classification (GTDB taxonomy): domain Bacteria; phylum Pseudomonadota; class Gammaproteobacteria; order Pseudomonadales; family Balneatricaceae; genus Nitrincola. Next base: position 8,689 of record NZ_JRLB01000086.1, on the reverse strand, counting down.
TGCTCGGGCGATGGTTGGTCATGCACATCAGGTGATGATTCTGGCTGATTATTCCAAGATAGGTACTGTCAGTCGGGTAGCCTACTGCCCGCCTGAATTAATTGACCATCTAATCGTTGATGCCAAAGCTGTCAGTCAGCAGGGTTGGGAAGAGTTATCTCAGCGGGTCAAGCGGGTAACAGTTGCACCTCGCCGCTAAGAGGGCAATAGCTTTTGGTATTGACTAGGCGGCGACCAAAGGGCGTGCATGTTTCAGCTTGTCAGCCAAAACATTACTGTGTTGAGCCAGCCACATGTCATTGATGAGCTGGAGGTTAAGCCAAAACTCAGGTGTTGTCCCCAGGACCTTCGCCAGCAAAAAAGCTGTTTCTGCAGTTATGCCACGCCGCCCACCGCATAACTCATTGACGGTCTTCCTGCCTACGCCCATAGCTTTTGCCAGTTCACCCTGTGTGATGCCCAGAGGTTCAAGAAACTCTTCTTTGAGCATAACGCCTACACGGGTAGGTTGATGAGCTGGAATTTTTAGTGCTTCAACCATAATTCACCTCTTACTTATATGTATGGGGATCCAGATGCAGATCGTTAGCTTCGCCTGCACTCCATTGGAATATCAGGCGGTATTGCTTGTTAACGCGGATCGAACACCAGTTCTTTAGATTACCTTCAAGATGCTCAAAGCGGTTGCCTGGTGGTACCCTTAAGTCCTTCTCACCTTTTGCAACATGGATAATATCAAGCTTGCGTTTTAGCGCACTTTCAATTGTGCTAGGTATGTTGGATGACTTTTCACCACAAAAGTAATAGTCATCCAGCCATTGATCGCGGAAGGTGTTAATCATTGTAAATAGTATCCTGTATCGATACATGTTACAAGTGTTTTTAGGAAGAAGGTAGGCATCATTAATTCCTTTTAATAGCCATTTGTCCGTTTTAGTATTTTTCATCATACGTCGATATGCATTCATTTTTAACTCTTGGTGTGAATTAATTTACTCCACATCCAACGTAGATAGAGCCTTCAGCAATTGATCGGTTTCATGGCAGACATAGTCCGGGTCCAGGTAGTTTTCCAGTTGGGCGTCTGCAAAGGTCAAAAAGCGCCGTGCCGCATGCGGCAGGCGCCGGTCTCGGCGAACAATAAAATGCCAATGGCTTTCCAGCGAAAAACCAGGGACAGACAGTTCAACCAGCCCGGCCGCACCGGCAGGAATCACATGACGGGAGATTACGGCAATCCCCATACCTGCCGCGACTCCGACACGTATGGCTTCGTTGCTGGCCATCTGCAGGCTGCGGTTTAGCTGCAATCCCTGGGTTTGCAGCCAGCCATCGAAGAGCATGCGGGTGGCTGAACCCGGCTCTCGCAGTAGAAATCGCTCCTTCAACAGATCCGTCATACTGAGGTTTGGTTGCTGTGCCAATGGATGATCCATGGCGGCAATTATCACCAGTGGGTTACGCAGAAAACGTGCCGCAGCGGCATGATCCAGTGACGGAGGGTGGCTGAAGATATAGATATCATCCAGTTGCTGATTAAAGCGCTGCAATACCTGCTCGCGGTTACCGATTTCCAGGGTAAGGTCCACCTCGGGGAAGGTTTTGCTGTAAGGGCCCAGCAGGCGTGGCAAGACATACTGGGCGGTATTGACCATGGCAATACTGAAGCGCCCGTGTTGCCCGGCCTGCACACTGTGTAGCTGGTCTTGCAGATCATCAAAGCGACCGAGCATATCCAGTGCGGCGGCATAAACGATCTGTCCTGTGTCGGTGAGTTGAACTCCCTGGCGGTGCATGATCAGCAGGGGCTCTCCGACGGCTTCACTCAAACGCTTTAGTTGCAGTGAAACTGTTGGTTGGGTCAGGTGTAGCTGGCGAGCGGCCTCACTGAGGCTACCGGTTTTAATCACACAGCTAAATACTTCCAGCAAGCGAAATGTAAGGTGGCGTAGTTTCATATCAGTCCATGTATAGATGTTTATCTATACTCTATACGTAATAAGTTAATTAGTCTAAATGTTCGTATCAAGGCAAAATGCGCCAACATTCATTTGATGGAGTGAGATTGGTATGCCGGATATTGTGGTGATGTTTTTTTTGGTTGGACTGGTGGCGGGTCTGGTGCGTTCGGATCTCAGTGTCCCCAAAGCGGCCTATGACCTGCTTAGTCTGATGCTGATGCTGACCATCGGCTTGAAAGGCGGTTTTGCCCTGTATGGCCAGTTACGCCTGTCGCTGATTCCAGAGTTGCTTGGTGTTGCCATGATTGGTGCACTGACGCCGTTATTGTTGATTCCTTTATTGCGTCGTCTGGTTAAGTTGTCGTTTGCTGATAGTGCCAGTCTGGCTGCGCACTATGGCTCGGTAAGTGCTGGTACCTTTGCTGTTGCCTTGGCTTATACGCAAACACAGCAACTGACTGTGGGCTCAGAAGTGACCTTGTATTTAGTCATGTTGGAGCTGCCAGCCATTATTGTCGCCTTGTTACTCTACCGTCGTGCTGTCCCGGTTAAGGGGGCAACCCTATCAGGATTATGGCATGAGGCCCTGACCAATCGAGGAGTTATTCTGCTGGTGGGTGGTGTGATCATTGGCGTGATGTATGGTCCGGAGCAGGGTGCCAATGTGACCGGCTTGCTGACTGGCGCATTTCATGTGGTCTTAGCCTTGTTTCTGCTGGATATGGGCCTCACGGCTGCCACAACACTTCGGCCCTTCCCGAGGGCACAATGGCGGGTACTGGTGTTTGCGCTGGTGGCACCACCGATACTGGCTATGGCGGGTTTGTTTATGGGTATCTGGCTGGAATTGCCGGTTGGTTCGGTGGTGATTCTGGCCAGTATGACGGCCAGTGCATCCTATATAGCGGCACCAGCGGCTATCCGCAATGCGATTCCTGATGCCAATATCGGCTTGGCGATGTTGGCCGCGTTGGGTCTGACATTCCCGCTCAATGTGATTGTTGGTATTCCGTTGTATCATCACTGGCTGATCGCGTTACAATCACTGTAATCCCGCTCAGCCAGTATTAACAGGAAACCCATGACTCAATTGAAAGCACACCCAAGACTGTTGTTGCGTTTATCAGGGTTTTTATGGCCCTACAAACTGCAGATGACTATTGCCGCTATAGCGCTGGTCGTGGCTGCCGGGTGTGTGTTGCTGTTGGGTCAGGGGTTGCGACTGGTAGTAGACCGGGGCTTTGCCGCTAATGATGTGCAGTGGCTGAATTTCGGTTTGCTGGTGACCCTGGTTGTGGTGCTGGTGATGGCCATGGCGTCAGCCGCACGCTTTTACTTCGTCAGTTGGATTGGCGAGCGGCTGGCGGCGGATCTGCGCACTCAGGTGTTCAATCATCTGTTGACCCTGGAGCCGGAATTCTTTGCCCGTAATGGTGGCGGTGAGATTCAAAGTCGGCTGACAGCTGATACCACGGTCCTGCAAACCCTGTTCGGTTCATCGATCTCTATGGCCTTGCGTAACCTGCTGACCTTTATTGGTGCGCTGATTTTCCTGTTTATTACCAGTCCACTGCTGACTTTACTGGTGTTGGTGGGGATTCCGGTGACGGTAGTGCCGGTGGTCTGGTTTGGACGGCGTGTACGCAGCCTGTCACGCTCCAGTCAGGATCGGGTGGCGGAGCTGGGGAGTTATGCCGGTGAAGTGATTCACGGTATCGAAACTGTGCAGGCTTCGGTTCATGAGGCGGAGGATCAGCGTCACTATAAACACCGGGTAGAACAGGCGTTTCAAAGTGCGCGATCACGGATTGTGCAACGTTCGTTGTTAACTGGTTTTGCGCTGATGGTGATTTTTTCGGCGGTCGGACTGATTCTCTGGCAGGGTGGTCATGCGGTACTGGCAGGACGGATGAGCCAGGTGAACTGACGGCGTTTGTGTTCTATGCCTGATAGCCGCAGGTGCGGTGGCCACCCTGGCTGAGGTAGCCGGTGAAGTACAACGGGCGGCAGGTGCTACTGAGCGTTTGCTGGAACTGTTGGATGCTACGCCGGCCATCGTGTCACCTCTGTCAGTCACTCCCTTGCCTGTCCCTTTACAGGGTGAGGTAACTTTTCAGGGGGTCAGTTTTGTCTATCCGTCGCGCCCTGAAACACCGGTGATACATGATTTTTCTGTAACCATTCAGCCGGGTGAGCGCGTCGCCTTGGTGGGGCCATCTGGCGCAGGCAAATCCAGCCTGTTGAAATTGCTGCTGCGCTTTTATGATCCGGCGCAGGGTGAGATATGCCTGGATGGCATTAATATCAAAGAACTGGATCCCCAGGCACTGCGCAGCTGTATGGCTCTGGTGGCCCAGGAAACTATTCTGTTTACCGGTACGGTGGAAGAAAATCTGCGTTTTGGCCGTCCGGATGCTACGGAAGCTGAACTGATTGAAGCCGCATCTCAGGCCCAGGCCTGGGAATTTATTCAACGCTTGCCACTAGGGTTAAAAACACCTTTGGGCTCTGGTGGAATTCAGTTATCCGGTGGCCAGCGTCAGCGTATGGCGATTGCGCGGGCTTTGCTGCGTGATCCACGGGTGCTGTTATTGGATGAGGCCACCAGTGCCCTGGATGCGCAGAGTGAACAGCTGGTGCAGGCGGCTCTGGATCAACTGATGCAGGGGCGTACCTCACTGGTGATTGCGCATCGACTGTCGACGGTGGTTTCTGCCGATCGAATTCTGGTGATGGATCAGGGCCAATTAGTGGCTTCAGGTACACATCAGCAATTATTGCAGCAGTCTGACTTGTATCAGCGTCTGGCGGCTTTGCAGTTTGGTGACGATGTCAGTCGCACTGATACGATACAAACGGAGGCGTGTCTATGAAATTCAGGCATATTGTTGTACTCACCGGGGCGGGTATTTCAGCTGAATCGGGTATTCGGACCTTTCGTGATCAGAATGGCTTGTGGGAAGATCACCGCATAGAAGATGTTGCTACGCCGGAAGGGTTTCAACGCGATCCCGATTTGGTCTATAGCTTTTATAACCTCCGTCGCGCGCAGTTACAGGATCCAGCCATCGAACCAAATCCGGCACATCTGGCACTGGCTGAATTTGAAGCCAGTCACACCGCACGGGGAGGGCAGTTTACCCTGATCACCCAGAATGTAGATGACCTGCATCGGCGTGCCGGTAGCCGGAATATGATCGCCATGCATGGACAGTTGCAAAGTGCACTGTGTAGTCGCAGTGGTTTGTCCCACCCGTGGATTGGCTCTTTAAGCGCATCGGACCATTGCAGTTGCTGTGACACACCACAGGTATTACGCCCCGATATTGTCTGGTTCGGCGAGGTGCCGTATCAACTGGATGATTGCTTTAATGCGCTAGCGACAACGGATCTGTTTATCTCAATCGGCACCTCCGGAAAAGTTTATCCAGCGGCCGGATTTTTAGGTGTGGCTCAAGATGCTGGCGCCATGACGGTGGAACTGAATATGGAACCCACTCGCGAAGATTTTGATCAGGGCTATTACGGGCCAGCATCACAAGTGGTGGTTGAGTATCTTAATCGTTTAGAGGATCAAGCTGGCTGACCCCTTGATGGTTTCTTGATGCCTTTATCACTTGCCGATAAGTGGGAAGCAGTTGGGAAAGGCGCCAGTCATCTGGAACGGGTTGTTCTGGTGGGTTGTGTAACCAGTCAATCAGACGTTCGGCGGCGGCGTTAGCCTCGGCATCCGGGTCTTGGGGGTAGCTGGCGTAACACTGCTCAGCAGGGATGTACTCCGGATAGGCCAGTCTATTGGGTGCCAGCGCAAGGCAGCCAGAGGCATGGCTTCGAGCATGGAAAGGCCCTGAAAGTCATGCAGTGCAGTTGATAGCACGATATCGGCTTGCTGTAACAGTTGATGATATTCTTCAATCTGCGTTTGATAACCAAAATGCAATAAGCGGCTGTGATGTACCTGTTGAATCTGTGCAAAGGCTTCGGGCTGCTGTCGAAACTGCTCACCCACCAGACTTAAACGAAAATCCTGTCCACGTGATACCAGACTATCCAGTAGTTTCAGTAAACGATCCGGCCCCTTGTCATACTCCCAGCGGTGGTTCCAGAGCAGGTGAGGGCAGGTCGTATCAGTGAGACATTGCCGCTTAATAAAGAGTTTGTCTTCCAGTGGCACGGGTAAGATCGATGATTTGTTTAATAAAGCTTCGGGTAGCCCTTTGGGTAACTGATCCGGAAGTTTTTTGAACAGAGCAGAAACCCCCTGGAGAAAGCTCTGTCGATTCCATTCACTGTTAAATACTAGATGATCAGCCGCAACAGCACTGAATAGATTGATCATACAGGGTTCGACATTATTGGTTGCATGCGAGGATTCAGGAAATGCAAATTGATTTTCATGCATATACAGCAATGTTGGAACCGAAGTCAGTGTCTGATGAAACCCGCGCAGACCGACAAGATCAGTCATGGATGTCGCGATTATCAAATCCCAAGGCTCCTGCAGTGCCGGTTCATTCAACCAGCTTAAAGCGTTCCCGCGAATACGCCATCGAAAAAAGCGAGGCGGTAGTGTCAGGCAGTGCCAATCAAATTCAGGCAGGCTCATGATCAACTGCTCTCGCCAGCGCTTATGGCTGGCGGCATCATAGGCAGAGAGTAATAAAATTCTGGGGCGGGTTGAACTCATTAATAAAACTTAGGCCATTGTGCGTTGCTAAATATGTTCTATTGTCCCATAAACTGAATGGATTGTCGGCGCTGAGTATCAACAAAAATCCAACCACACCCGCATAGATTTGAAGCGGGGTCTTGCTTACTCCACCGTAATGGTTATTTTCTCAGAGGTCATTGGCTCAGGGTGGGGGATATGCATCATATCACCCAGTAGTAGCTGCAGCGTATGCTCTCCCGGCTCCAGTTCCAGGGTAACTTCGGTTTGTCCACCACCAAAATGCAAGTGGTGTTCATCCGCAGGTACTGGCATATCCATGGCGGGTAAGGTATCGACATCAATTAACAGATGGTGGTGCCCGGTGTTTGGGAAATCAGCACCAGCAGGCGCAACTCCCATGCCTTTCAGTCCAAAGTGCACAGTAACCGGGTTGCTCAGGGTTTCACCGTTGGCTGGAGAGATGATATAGAGCTTTTTCTCTTCGTCAGCAACAGATGACAGTGGCAACAGAAGTAAAAGCAGAAGTAGCGCTAAAAGAGGGGATTGCCATTTCATGATGAACTCCTTGTTATGCTTATTTTTGAGTGTGAGTGGCTGTATTCAGCCTAGATCAACCAGGTGGCTTGTCAAATAGAGCAATAACGATAATAGCTCCAATTAACACCTCCAAGCGTAAAAAGTACAAATAATCGGAGTGAACATATGTCAACTATCTACATCCTGGGAGGCGGCGCAATCGGCTTGGCAGTTGCTCGACTCAAAGCCATTACAGGTGCATCGGTTACCCTTATTACCAGACATCCAAAAGAGCTGCCTGACAATATTACTCAGATACACATCGCCTCCTGGGACTGGAATGAAATTATTCACACACTTCACAATCTCCCTTGCCCGATCAGTTTTTGGTTACCAATGGCCTGCTTTGGTCAGAAACACAAAAGCCAGAGAAGCGAACTGAGGCACTGACGCAGGAGGCGTTGCTTGCGTCTTTTTCAGCAAATGTATTAGTAACGGCCGCTTGTTTACAACACGTAAGTGGCCGCATGAAGCGCGATACAGTCTTAAGGTTTATGTCGATTTCAGCAAAAGTTGGCAGTATCAGCGATAATCGACTAGGTGGCTGGTATGCCTACCGTACTTCCAAAGCGGCACTGAATATGCTGGTCAAAACCACAGCAATAGAGTGGCAGCGGCGCTTTCCTTTATCGGCTTTGGCGACCTATCATCCGGGCACGACAGATAGTGGTTTGTCTGAACCTTTCCAACAGCGTGTGCCAGATGGTCAGCTTAAAACGCCTGAAGAAGCGGCGCATTGTTTAGTGGCCGTAATAGACTCTCTGGTTCCGGAAGCTAGTGGCCAATTATTGAGTTGGGAGGGTAATACACTGGCATTTTGATTTACATAACAGGGTGCTTCACCTAAAGTCGATACTGGATCCAATAATAAAAATCATCAGGAGGCTGCGTGATTCCTATTTCCATGAATGCGATGTGTTTGATGGGGCATGGTGGGCTGGAACAGTTGGTGTATCGTCAGGATATACCCGTGCCAACACCTAAAGACGATGAAGTCCTGGTTAAAGTCACTGCAACGGCAAAAAACAATACCGATAGAAAAGCGCGTGAAGGTTTATATCCGGTCGGGAGCAGCAATGAAGTCACCTCCTTTCAGATGGGTGGCTCGCCAACCCTGACTTTTCCCCGCATTCAGGGAGCGGATATTGTCGGTAGAATTGTTGCTGTGGGTGGCAATGTACCTGCATCACGCCTAGGTGAGCGTGGATTACTGGATTTTAATCTCTACCCGGATGAGCGTGAAGATCTTAACCTGATGCCCGACTATTATGGCCACGGAGCTGATGGGGGCTATGCTGAATATGTTGCGGTGAAGGCTAGTCAGTTTTATCACCAGCCCAATAACGACCTGGCCGATGCTGAACTGGCCGCGATGGGCATGTGTTCCTATCAGACGGCTTATCATATGTTAACGGCAGCTAATGTCTCTGCCGGTGAGCGTGTGCTGGTCTCAGGGCGAGCGGTGGGGTGGGTGACGGCG